>JBGPHF010000175.1:0-4835 GCA_041484215.1 Nitrospirota bacterium | reverse complement strand
GTGGTTGCCATGAAGACCGGCGGATTAAAACGCATGAAAAACTCCCACGCCGATGCTGAAGCGCGGGCCGGAATAGGGCTCCCAGAGGTGGAACTCTTTCACGGTCACGACCGGATACCGGTATTGAATTTCTCCGAGCGGCAGTTCCTTCACGCCCGCGGCTTCTCCGATTACGGTTATTTGCTGTCCGGGATGGTACACGGCGGCATCAAGGTATTGGGTAGATACGATAAGGAAGCGGCCGCGCGACTCGTCCGTATCGAGCGGTTCTCCGCGGCGGCCCATCGGCCGTTCCAGCACCTCGATCACGCTCGCCTCTTGCGTATTCTTCGTGTTCACAATGACGCCGGCAAGCATGACCCATTTCCCCGTGTAGCGGCCGGGGTCATTGTGCAGCTCCGCCAGGGCGACGCCCCGGTTCACCTGATCGAGCGCAGCCCGGGAAAACGGCGGAGCGCAACCCGCCGCAACAAGCAGCGCCGAGAGAGCGAGTCCCCCGATGCCTATCCATTTTTCCTTCGTTCTTATCATAGCACGGTCCCGCATTTCGCGAGGCAGCCTTCGTCAATACTGGCGAGGCGACGTGTAGGGGTCATACAGCGGATCCAAATAGTCAGGGCGGGACAGCGGGGGACGCTCCAGCGGCCAAAGCTTGAGTTCTTTTGAAAGAAGTATTGGATAGCCGTACTCGGCGTCGCCGAGCGTCTTGCTGCGCGTGCCCTCGATTTGGCCGGCTACGGTGATTTCCCGACCCGGCGCATAACGCAACGGAGCGAGCGCGGCAGGATACACTATTAGGAACGTGCCTCCCGTGGCGGTGGTGCGCCGGGGCTTGCCCCAGTAATCCAACGGTTTTTGCGAGACTTCGATCAACGTTCCCTGATTAAGAGCAGTTGTCCGGACGATCATGCCGCCCAGGATGACGAGCTTGCCTTGGTAGGTTTCTGGTTCGCGTGAGATTGCTTCAAAGGTAAGAGAGGCATCGGCATTGCGGGCAACATCGCGGGAAATCGCGTAGGTACAGCCCAGCGCCGGCAGCAGCGCACTTATGCTTATCAGGAGCAGGAGCTTTTTCATGTGCCGCCTCCGTCCTCCGGCTTGACCCGCGTGCGCGGAATTTTTTTCCCGCCGTGAAGCGGTTACGCTTCGGCTCGTTCCTGGTTGATCTTTTTCCGCACACCTTCGGGAATGTCGAGACCGCTCAAATCGAACGCTCCAAGCTCCCGCGCCAGGAGGTTTATCTTTTCGGTGGCGTGAAGGTGCTTGTTGATAATGATGCGGCGCGTCTCCATCACCCGGCACGAGCCGCCCTTCGAAACCTTCAGGTCGTCGTAAGACACCTTGATTGCAAGGGACTTTGCCACGGTTTCCAGATCAGCAAGCGTAATTTTCATAACGGTTTTTTTGCGTATGCAGTAAGTATAGCAGATGGAGCAGCGCGCGGCGGGTGCGGTTAAAAGTACTCAGCCGGGTCACGCCTCTTCTTTGTGAATTTCCATGATGCTGACGACGGCAACATTCGCGTCCTTGAGCGCTTTCTGGACGTCGGCGAGTTTCGCGTCCTGAACCTTGAGGATAAAATTCGTTTTGACAGCCATGGGATCACCTCCTGAATAAATATCAATTTCGCGGTATACTAGCAGGCATAAAGTAGCACAAAGGCGGCGGTCAAGTCAACTGGGAAAAAACGAACGGTGAAAAAAAGTGCAAAATTTTTTGCCAGGCTGCGTTTCGGCGCCGCGCAGCAGGCATACTGCCCACTACCCTTAAAATACCCCGAAAAAGCGAAAATACTTTGAAAAATTTTCTTGCTATTTTATTTTAGAGTGTATATACTTTTCTCCGAACCGAGTAACTAACCTGCCGACGGCGGTTAGAATTTTCGATCTTCATATTTTAAGGAGGGGATTTTATGGCAAAAGCCATGACGAAGTCTCAGATTGCGGACCACGTTGCGAAGAAGGCAGACATCAAGAAGAAGCTGGCAGTGCAGATCCTGGAAGATATCGCAGCGCTCGCCTATAAGGAAGCGAAGAACGCCTTTACGCTCCCGGGCCTCGGCAAACTCGTGCTGGTGAACCGCAAGGCGCGCATGGGCCGCAACCCGCAGACCGGCGAAGCAATCAAGATCCCGGCCAAGAAAGTCGTAAAGTTCCGCGTTGCCAAAGCAGCGAAAGAAGCGATCCTCGGAAAGAAATAGTTTCTCGTTCCAGGAAGCAGTGAACCTTCAACAAGGGCATTCCGGGTAACCGGAATGCCCTTTGCATCTCCACTCCTTTATGATATACCTACTTTTCATTCTTTATCCCGTGGCCCTGTTTCGCATGCGCCTGATCGTCCCGGCGCTGGCGCTTCATGTGTACCTCATCGCGTCGGCAGCGATTGCCTACGGCAGGGTGCCGCTCATCGGCCTCCGCGACACACTTGGGTTTCTTGGCTTTGCCATCGGCGTTTCCGCCGCGGTCTTCGGGTGGAACCGTAAACGCGACCTGTTCACCGTCTCGACCGTCGTCCTGATTCTTTGCGCGCTCGCCGGGTCAGCGGCGTCGCCCGCGCTGCGCGGCGAATTGCCGCCCGTACTGAAGACCCTTTGGTTCGAGCTGCATGTGGTCCTTTCGTTCGCGGCCTATGCGCTTTTCGCGATCGGCGCGGTCTTCGGCGTCCTCGTTCTCGCGGCGCGCGACGAGCAGGCCGAAACGAACCAATACCGCAGTGTGTTTTTGGGCTACGCGCTCTTTTCGATCGCCATGATTTTCGGCGGCATCTGGGCCTATTTCGCCTGGGGATCCTACTGGCTCTGGACGCCGAAGGAACTGTGGACCACCATCGTCTGGCTTTTCTACAGCCTTTACCTGCACGCGCGGCTCGTTCGCGGTTGGACCGGGCCGAAGGTCGTGTGGATGGGGATCATCGGGTTTGCGATCGTGCTGTTCACCTATGCGGGCGTGGGACTCCTGATGAAAAGTTCGCACGAGTTTTGATGCGAAAATTTTTTGGCCGCGGATAAGTCTCTATGAAAAACTTTTTCCTTTCACTCAAGACGACGGTCTGGACCCTCTTCGGCATCGTCGTTGTTTTTTTTATCGGCTCGGCCCTGATGCCCGCCTACCGGGAGGTCTTCGCGCCCATGAACGAGGAGCTTCTGTGCAATTGGATGCAGAACGAAGCCGCGCGAAACCCGTTCCAGACCTGGTGGTTTTTCGCGGCCCTGGCCGGGCTCGCCCTCCTTGCCGTCAACACGCTCGTCTGCAGTCTCCAGGCGGTCCGGGGAAAGTGGTCCCGCTCCGATTTCCTTCTGCGCATCGCTCCCCAGATCGTCCATGCCGGATTCCTTTTCATTCTGCTCGCGCACCTGCTCGGCGCGGGCTGGGGCTACAAACTTTCGGGAATGCTGCCCGAGGGCGCCAACGCCCGTCTTCCCGAGAACCGAGCCCTCCTGCTTCGCGAAATTCACGTTGAGACCGACGCGAGCGGAAACCTGAAGGATTGGACGGCGTCGGTCGACCTCTCAGAGAATGGCAGCGTCGCACAAAGCGGCACGCTCGAAGCAAACAGGCCGCTCTTGTATCACGGCGTCGGCGTCTATCTCAAAACCGTGAGCTTCGAGACGGGGCCTGCCGCGTTCATCCTGGTGAACAAAGATCCCGGGGCGCCCTGGGCGCTCGCAGGCGGTGTCCTGTTTACCATCGGACTGCTCGCGCTTCTCGTGTTGAAGTGGAAGAAGGCATGAGTTCATGAACAGGCGGGTTCTCGTAGCCATGAGCGGCGGCGTGGACAGCTCCGTAACGGCGGCCCTGCTCCTCCAAGAAGGATATGCCGTCGAAGGCGTCACCATGAAGTTGTCCGCGGGCGTCTGCTGCGACATCGCCTCAGCGCAGGCCGTGTGCGGCCATCTGGGAATACCGCATCGCATGCTCGACCTGCAGGACGTTTTCGACTCGGGCGTGATCCGGAATTTTATCTCGGAATACCACGAGGGCCGAACTCCGAACCCCTGCATCCGCTGCAACGACCTCATCAAATTCCAAACACTGCTCACGTACGCTTCGGCGCAGGGCTTCGAGTATCTCGCAACGGGCCATTACGCGAGAATAGAGCCGGACCCGGCAACAGGCCGCCTTCTGCTCAAAAAAGGCCTCGACCCCGGCAAGGACCAGAGCTATTTTCTGTACCGCCTGAGCCAGGAGCAATTGGCGCGCGTCCTGTTTCCGCTCGGGACCCTGCACAAGACCGCGGTGCGGGCCCGCGCGCGAGAGCTTGCGCTTCCGGCCGCGGAACGGCCCGAGAGCCAGGAAATCTGTTTTGTGCCGGGGAATGATTATCGTTCGTTCCTGAAGGAGCACGCGCCGGACACGCTTCGTCCCGGAGAAATCATCATGACCGACGGCAGGGTCGTGGGAAGACACGAAGGCGTCGCTTTTTTTACAATCGGCCAGCGGAGAAAACTCGGCGTTGCAGCGGGCGAGCGGCTTTACGTTACGAGCATCGACCCGGTCGGAAGCCGCGTTGTGCTCGGAAAAAAATCGGAGCTTCTGACTGACCGCATGACCGTGTCGAGTCCGAACTACATCTCCCGAGACGACCTGCGCGGCCCCCTCCGGGTCTCGATAAAAATACGCTATCGCTCTCCTCTGGCGGAGGCTGTGATAGAACCGGCGGAAGGGGGAGCCGTCCTCGTCCGTTTCGAGCGTCCCGTCCTCGGAGTGAGCCCGGGACAGGCAGCGGTATTTTACGAGGGCGAGACGGTGGTCGGCGGAGGGATTATTGAGAAATAAACCTTGACGGAAAAATCAATGCGTCACGGACGATTATAGTGATAGATTCGTAAAACGTCT
>JBGPHF010000174.1:0-4839 GCA_041484215.1 Nitrospirota bacterium | reverse complement strand
GTTGGTGCCGAGCACCTTGACGCCGACGAAATACCCGCCGGTGACGCCGATCATCATGCCGAGGACCGTGAGAAAGAACATCATCACCGTGCTCGCGACGAACCGGGGAACCACGAGGTACTTCATCGGGTTCGTGGCAAGGGTCGTGAGCGCGTCGATCTGCTCCGTCACCTTCATGGTCCCGAGTTCGGCGGCCATGGACGCCCCCGCCCGCCCGGCCACCATGAGGCCCGTGAGCACGGGACCGAGTTCCCTCGTCATGGAGAGGGATACGACCGTTCCGATGAGCGACTCGGCGCCGAAGCGCTTGAACCCCGTGTAGCTCTGGAGCGCCAGCACCATGCCCGTCGAAATGGCCGTGGTCATCACGACCGGGACGGAATTGACGCCGATCTCCTCCATCTGCTTCAGGACGTTCTTCACGTAGAAGGGGCTGCTGAACGTCCAGCGGAGCGTCTGGCCGAGGAACATCAGCACCTTCCCCATCTCGCTCAGCGCCACGAAGACCTTTTCGCCAAGTTTCTGCAGCCAGTTGTTCACGGAAAACCCTTTTTAAGCACAATAAAAAATGCACCCGGTAAACTATTTTCTTCGCATGGTACAATTGCGCTATACATATATCCGCGGCACCCGATTGCTGATACCGCAGAGGACTTCATAGGAGATCGTCCCGGTCTTCCCGGCGATATCGTCCGCCGTGATTCGTTCGTTCCCCTGTCTTCCGATCAGGACCACTTCATCGCCCTCGCACACGCCCGGGACCTCGGTCACGTCGAGCATGCACATGTCCATGCAAACGCGCCCCGCAACCATCGACTTGACGCCTCGGACCAGAGCTTCTCCTCTGTTCGAGAGGCTGCGGCTATAGCCGTCGGCGTAGCCGATCGGGACAGTGGCAATAAGGCTTTCGCGCTTGGTGACAAAGGTCCGTCCGTAGCCGATAGGGACGCCTGCGGAGACCTTTTTGAGAAAAGCGACCCGGGTAACCAGGGACAGGACGGGCCGAAGCTCGGAGTCCCCTCCGCCCTCGAGTGGGTTATATCCGTACAACATGAGCCCTGGCCTGACCGCGTTAAAGAGCGCTCCGCGGTAGTCAAGAAGGGCCGCGCTGTTGGCTGCGTGGCGCAGCGGAATGGTAATGCCCTTTGCGTCAAGCGCCTTGAGCAGCGTCTCGAAGCGGTTCATCTGCCCGGACGCAAACTCTTTGTCCCGCAGGTCAGCGTCGGCGAAGTGCGTCATAAGCCCCTGAACGTCGATTCCCGCGAGAGCGCGCAATTCCTGAATAAATTCTGTCGCGGCTTCGGGCGCTATTCCCACCCTGCCCATGCCGGTGTCGATCTTTACGTGCACGGGTGCGCGAAGCTTCCTTGCAAGGGCCGCGTCGGACAGAGCGCGGGCCAGTGAATGGGTGTAGAGGGCAGGCGTAAGCTGCAAAGAGACAAGGGCTTCCGCTTGATCGGGGAAAACAGCTCCCATGACGAGTATCGGCGCCTCGATTCCCGCGGCGCGGAGTTCCCGTCCCTCCTCGACCAGCGCCACACCGAGCATGTCCGCGCCGAGCGCCAGAAGGTGCTTCGACACACGAACCGCGCCATGGCCGTACGCCTGCGCCTTCACGACGGCGATGATGCTTCGTCCCTCCGAGCGGCGAACGGCCTCACGGAAGTTCCGGGCGAGCGCTTCAAGATCAATGCGGGCGACCGTCGGTCTGTCGGACGGTGACAGAAAACCGACCTGCGTCACGGGAACCTGCTCAATGGATAGTGCTCTCATTGATTTCCTCGAAGGTGTTGGACGCTGGAAGAATTTCTATTTTATCGAACGACTGCGCGCAATCCAGACATTCCCAGTGATGAATAGTCCAGTACTCGAAATCGAGCTCAATGCTGTAATCGTCTTCTTGAAACAGGTTTGTCCCCCCGCAAAAGGGGCACATGATCGGTTCCATAATGCGCTCCTCGGGCTCAGTACATTCGCGCAGAACTTTTTTAACTTTTTTGCCGCGCCGCCGCGCACTGTCTGCACGCGCAATCGCAAGCTCCCGTCATGGCGCGACCATGAAAAACAAGGAATTTCAGATGGTTTTACCGTACTTTATCACAGCAACGATATTTTTGCAAAATAATTATTGGAGAGTTCATTAAGCCGTAAGCAGCTCCCGAAGGGCTTTGATGAGGCGGTCGTTTTCCCGGCCTTTGCGGATGGCGATCCTGAGGAAGCGATGATCAAGCCCGTCAAAAGAGGCGCAATCCCTCACCAGGAGACCACGGGACCCGAGCTTCTCAACGAGCAAAGGTGCCGCGGAAGACGTGATCTTGACAAAAATAAAGTTTGCGGTGCAGGGAAACGTCTCGACGCCCGGCAGAAGCCTGAGAGCGGAAAGGAACCGGCTTCGTTCTTTTTCAACGAATGCCCCTGTTTTTTTGATATATCGCCAGTCGTTCAGCGCGGCTAGGGCTGCGTGTTCCGCGAGCACGTTCGTGTTCCAGGGCTCCTGTCCCGTTCGCAGGGCGGCGATCGTCTCTTCGCCGGATACAGCGTACCCAATCCTGAGCCCCGGCATGCCGAAAAATTTGGTAAACGCCCTGAGACAGATAAGGTGGGAAGACTGCACGGCCTCCTTGAGAACCGAGGCTCCGGCCACGAAATCCATAAAAGCCTCGTCCACGACGAGCCGTGCACCGGATTCAAGCGCATAGTGCGCTATCTCAAGCATTTCCCCCTTAGGGATGAGCAGGCCCGTGGGATTATTCGGATTGCAGAGAAAAACCATGTCCACGCCCTTCAGCGCAAATGCCATTTCAACGGGATCCACGCGGAACCCATCGCGCTCTCGGAGCAGCAAGGGAACAACGTGCGAGCCGGCATCCTCCGCCGCTGCGGCGTACTCCGCAAAAGCGGGCATGGGGATCAATACCTTTTTCGGCCTGAATACCCGAGGAATGAGATGGATCAGGGCATTCGACCCGTTGCCGCAGATCACCTGGCCGGGTTTAATGCCGTGGTATCGGGCGATTGCCTTGCGCAGAGAAGTCATGGCCGGGTCGGGATAACGGTCTATGTGCGCCAGCGCCTTTTTGGCTGCTCGCCGTGCGGCCGGCGAAGGTCCAAGGGGGTTTACGTTCGAGCTGAAGTCGATGATCCGCTTCTCGTCGATGCCATATCGCTCGGCAGCCTCGGCAATGTTTCCGCCGTGCACACGGCAAGTTTTTTTGACGCCCTCGTCAATGCTAACAACATCGTCTATCTGAAATTCTGCGTTCGGCACGATCCGCTCCTTTTCTTAATCCTAACTTCTGAATTCTTAATTTAAATTACAACTCCGCCCAGAGATCCGGGAAGCGCTCTTCCATGAACGTTTCGGCCGTTTTCCTGGCTTCCGCGGCGGTGGGCTGTTGCATCACAAGCGACGCGAGTTCGACGGCGTCCTTCATACGGACGGAACGAACCACCTTTTTCACCCAGAGGATGGACGCCACGTTCATGCTCAAGTGCTGGAAGCCCATGCCGAGCAGGATCGCGGCATAGAGCGGGTCACCCGCCATCTCGCCGCACATTGCCAGGGTGATGTTCTCCGCCTTTGCGGCGTCCGCAACTCGCCGCAGCAGGCGGAGCACGGCGGGGTCGAGCGGTTCGTACATATACGCCACATGCTCGTTCTGTCGGTCGATGGCGAGAGTGTACTGAATCAAGTCATTGGTGCCCACGCTGAAAAAATCCACTTCCCGAGCCAGCAGATCGGAGATCATTGCCGCCGCGGGGATCTCGATCATAACTCCGATCTCCACCTTTTCGTTGAACGGTTTCCCTTCCTCTCTGAGCTCGGCTTTTACCTCATTTAGAATATTTTTTGTTTCGTACAATTCCGGGAGGCCTGAGATCATGGGGTAGAGAATCTTGATATTGCCGTGAACCGTTGCCCTGAGAATGCCCCGAAGCTGAGTTCGGAACAGATCGCGTTTCTGGAGGCAAAACCGGATCGCCCGAAGGCCGAGAGCCGGATTCGCTTCTTTTTCGACCCCTCCGGGAATGCCGATCTTGTCCCCGCCCACGTCGAGCGTGCGGATGACCACCTCGTGCGGGAAAGCCTTTTCCGCTACGTGCCGGTAAGCATTGTAGTGCTCTTCCTCGGTCGGGAGGGTCGCCCTGTTCAAAAAGAGAAACTCCGTGCGGTAGAGGCCTATGCCCGTTCCGCCGTGCTCCGCCGCCGAAGTCGCTTCCTCGGGCAGTTCGATGTTGCCTTGCAGATGGATCACGTGCCCATCGAGGGTCTCGGCGGGAAGTGGCTTGAGTTTCTCCAGCTCCTGCTCGAAATATTTATACCGGCGTTGTTTTTTGAGATAGTCGAGAAAAGTCTCCTCGTCGGGATCGAGGATCACGACGCCGTGGAGCCCGTCAAGAATGACCACGTCCCCGGTCTTTACCAGGGCGGTGATATTCTCCAGACCGACCGCGGCGGGAATCCCGAGCGACCGGGCAAGAATGGCCGTATGAGACGTCCGACTGCCCGCGTCGGTGGCGAATCCGAGAATCTTGTCCTTGCGCATCATGAGCGTGTCGGTCGGAGCGAGGTCGTGGGCGATGATCACCGCCTCGTCCTTGATATCGGCCATGCTTTCCTGCTTGTGACCGACAAGGTTCCGAAGAATGCGTTCACCGACCTGCTCGACGTCGTGCTTGCGCTCCCGCAAGTACTCATCCTCGATCAGGTCGAACTTGAGTCCGATCGACGCGATGGTCTCCTTGAGGGCGCCCTCGGCATTGATATGCGCGTCCTTGATTTTTTTTACGGTGCCCTCGACAAGCATCTTTTCGTCGAGAAGCATAATGTGCGTGTCG
>JBGPHF010000173.1:0-4840 GCA_041484215.1 Nitrospirota bacterium | reverse complement strand
GTTTGATTTCAAGAAACCCACGGCGTTCATCAGGTCCGCAGAAGACGAACTGAGCAAGCTCAACCCGAAGAGGAAAGAAGACGCGGCCAAGCACGCGAGGCTCACCGCGATGGCCGAGGAGCGGAAGAAGACTATCGAAGAGCTCAAAAAACGCTGGGCCGTGCTGACCGCGGAATTGGGCGATATCGCGCGCTACGTGAGGGACAACCTGGCCAGGATCGAGAAGATCTGCGAAGCCTCGATCATCGTGCTCGTGGACGATCAGCTCAGGCGGAAGAAGGAAGAAGAGCTGCTCGAAAGCGTCAAAACGAGGTTCAAGGACAAGCTCCGAGACACGCTGCACCAGGGCGCGATCACCAAAGAACTCATGGAAGCCGCCAAGCAGGACATGGTTGTGCTTTCAAAGGAGATTTCGGCCCTGATCCGGGACGACGTGTACGCGGTGACGGGCCTGTTCGAAGCAGTTCACGACCATGCGAAGAAGGCGTCCGGAGAAATCAGCGGTCTGCTGTCCAGTATCGAAAGCGTCCAAAACGTGAATTTCGAGGAGGAGCTGGTATTATACAGCCGGATCGAAGGGCTCCTGATCTCGCTCGTCTCGGAATACCACCTTACCGTGAAAACCACGGAACTCCGCTCGGAAACCGCGCACGAAGACATACTGCTGGATGTACGGAGAGAAATGCTCGACCATATCGTCGGGCTGCTCGACCGGGAGCGCCGGACGTCGGCCGAAAGACGGTCGGGAGAGGACCGGAGAAAATTCAACGACCCGAACCGCAAGGGTGTCGAGCGCAGGGGCGGGCACGACCGGAGGTCCGGAAAAGGCCGTAGGGATTAGTACACCGTAAACTTAGTTGTTAATGGTTCAACGCCGTCATTCCGGCACGTTTTTAGCCGGAATCCAGGGAATTTTCGATTAAAAACCTCTGGACCCCGGCTAAAGTCATGCCGGGGTGACGAAAAAAAGTGAGGCAATACGCCATAAAAAACTATCTTTACAATACACTAGTTGGGCGATTCTGACTTTAGATTTTTTATTACGAATGAGCTTATGCGGAATGGACGCGGGAAAGATGCTTTTCTCGCGACATTTTTTTGTCAGACGATTAGACCAGAAGCTTCTCGAACTCTATCGGCAGGACCGCGGGGCTGAAGTAAAATCCCTGGGCCATATCGCACTTCAGGAGCCGCAGGAGCTTCCATTGTTCTTCGGTCTCGACGCCCTCGGCGATGACCGTGAGGTTGAGTCCGTGCGCCATGGATATGATGGAGGATACGAGCGACGTCGCATCGGGGTCGGTCGTGACGTCTCTGATGAAGGATTGGTCGATCTTGATCGCGTCCACGGGAAATTTCTTGAGGTAGCTCAAGGACGAATAGCCCGTGCCGAAATCGTCGATCGAGATGGACACACCGAGGTTCTTGAGTCGGTGCAGGACGGAAATGGCGAAGTCCTGGTCCTGCATGAAGACGCTCTCGGTGACCTCCAGGGTCAGGCGCCAGGGATCGATGCCGAGTTCCTGGATGGCGTTGCTCACGGTCTCCACGAGATATTCGTGCCTGAACTGGGACGGCGAGAGGTTCACCGACAGGGAGAGGCGGGATTTCCCGTTCGACCATGCCTTGATCTGGCGGCAGGTGGATTTCAGCACCCACGTGCCCACGTCGATGATCATGCCCGTTTCCTCGAGCATGGGGATGAATTTCGCGGGCGAGACCACGCCGAATTCCTCATTGCTCCATTTGATGAGGGCTTCCGCTCCGGCGACTTTTTTCGCAGCAAGATGATAGTAAGGTTGGAAGGAGAGGATGTATTCCTTGTTCAGCAGGGCGTCCGTGAGCCTCCGTTCCATGAAAACGATTTCCGAGATGCCGACGTTCATGTCCGGCGTGTAGAACCGGTAGCGGTTCCGGCCGAGGTCTTTCGCGCGGGAAAGGGCCGTGTCGGCGTTCTTCATGAGTGTCCGCGCGTCCGTTCCGTCCGCGGGGTGGACGGCGATGCCGACGGCCAGGGTCACCGAAATCTCCTCGCCCCCGGACATGACGATCCGCGGGATGTTTTTCATGATCATCTTGACGAAGAGGACCGCCTCGGCCGGCCGGTCCACGCCGTGGAGCACGATGCCGAATTCGTCGCTCCCCAGCCGGCCCACGAGGTCTCCCTTGTTCACGGATACGGAGAGGCTTTCGGCCACCTGTTTCAGGACATGATTGCCGGCTTCGAGGCCGTAGATTTCGTTGAGGTACTTGAAACGGTCGATGTCTATGGCCAGCACGGCCAGGGGCTTTCGGACGGCGCCCACCTCGGCGAGCGAGCGGTTCAGCCGGTCGCCGAAACGCTCCCGGTTCGGCAGGCCGGTCAGGGAGTCATAGGAAGCCAGGTAGTCGATCTTGTCCCGCAGGAGTTTTACAGAAGTGAGATCGCTCCCGGTAAAAACCACGTGCGTTACATTTCCCGCGCCGTCCTTGATGGGGGTGACGGTTTCGTCAAGGTAGAGCAGTTCTCCGTTTTTTCCGATTGCCGTCACTTCCTCGCGGGAGGTCTTTCCGGCAAGCGCCTGCTCCCAGAGCGCGCGGTACCGGTCAAGACCGTGCGCGGCGGCATGGATAAGCCACACGCCGCCTGAAAAAAACTCGTCACGCGAGTATCCGGTAACGTCCTCGACCGCTTTGTTCGCATATTCCACCCGTCCGGAGCTGTCCGTGATCGCCACGAGGTCCGCGGCGTGCTCGACAGTGAGGGCGAGCTTCTTGAGCAGTTCCTCGGAACGTTTTTGTTCGGTCACGTCCCGGGTCACGACGGAAAAACCCTTTAGCCCGTTCCGGTGGTCCTTGATCGGGACGATGACGTTGTGGGTCTGCATGAGCGAGCCGTCCTTGCGAAGGAGACAGCCCACGTATTCACATCGTCCGTCCTCCGCCGCGGTCTTGAGGCTGGCCGCAAGCCGCCCCCGGCAGACGTCCTCCTCCGGAAACAGAGCGGCATACTGCTTGCCAAGGGCTTCCTTCTCGCCGAAGCCCTGCATGCGCTCGGAGGAGGGGCTCCAGTAGGTGATCGCGCCGTTAGCAGCGAGCATCACGAGCGACGAGTCAGCCAAGCCCCCGGCAATAAGCTGAAACTGCTCACGGAGTTCCCGCAGTTCCCGGTCAGTCCTTCGGAAGCGGAGCGCCTCGCCCATGACGACCGCGAAGGTCAAAAGCGTGACGGCGAGCGCGGCGGCAAAGCCGATCGCCCGGGAAGGCTCCCCGGCCGATAGCGCGTACAGGACGCCGGCCAGGGCGAGCAGCACAAGGGAAGAGACGGCGACAAGCGTATTTTTAAAAGCGAGGGTCATGGGATTTGAACAGTGCGTAGCTCATCGCGAACTGCACCGCTTGTCACCATTCTACCCGAGTGGCCCTATTTGTCAATTTTTTTCACGCGGCAAAAGCCAGGTTCAAAGTTATGAAACTCTTTTTGCGGGAAAAAGGATGTGTTGTTCCGCGCCTCTCCTCCTGTTGTAGGGCCTTTCTTTTTTTGCGCTCCTGTGATATTCTCCTGGTCGATGAGCTCGTTAGAAGGCATAGGACCGGAAGAGCTGAAGTCCCTGGCGGCGAATGTCCGGAGACTTTCGGACCTCCTCACTAAGGACCGCGAGAGCCTTCCGGCGGCGTACCTCAAGGACCCCGGGCTTCGCATGGCCTACGTGCGCTACTTTCTTCCGGCGAACATGAAGAAGGTCCACCTGGCGCTGACGGACCTGTCGCTCCATCCGGAGTGGGTCCTGGCCAAGGAGCGCCTCCGCGTCCTCGACCTGGGGTCCGGTCCGGGCACGGCCCTGCTCGGAGTGCTGGCGTTCTTCGCGCAGCGCTCGGAACGCCCGTCGCTCGAGTGCGTGGCCGTGGACCGCGTAATGGAAAACCTGCGCGTTGCCGAAGAGCTCTTTACCGCGTACCGCGCCAACAAGGGGCTCGTCGCCACGATCAAGACCGTGCGCGCCGACGTCGAGGGAGCGGAGCGGCTGGCCGAAGGACCCTTCGATCTCATTATTTTCTCGAATGTGCTGAACGAACTCTATGCTTTCGACGAGAACCGGATAGAGCGGAGAATCTCCGTGGTCCAGCGCGTGATCGACGGCCTTCTCGCCGCGACGGGCAGCTGCATCATCATCGAACCGGCCCTGCGCGATACGTCCCGGGAACTGCTCCAGGTGCGGGACGGCCTCCTAGCCAAGGGACTCGCAATCTACACGCCTTGTCTCAGGGGCGACAACTGCCCGGCCCTGGTCAATCCCCGGGACTGGTGCCACGAGGAGGTCCCCTGGAACCCGCCGGCGCTGATTAAGGAGATCGACAAACTCACCGGGCTGCGGAAGGATTCCTTCAAGTTTTCCTACGTCGTGCTCCGGAAAGACGACCGTTCTTTCAAGGACCTGTTCGGCCACAATGCGTTCCGCGTGGTGAGCGAGCCGCTCGTCACGAAGGGGAAAATCGAGTTTTATATCTGCGGCACCCTAGGCCGGAAGCTCGTGACGAGGCTCGACAAGGACAGGACCGAGTCGAACCGGTTTTTCGAGGAGCTTTCCCGCGGCGCGGTCGTGGATTTTCGCGGGCTCGTGGACGAGGGCGCGCGGTTCAAGGTTGTGCCCGCTACTGAAGTGGTTGTGCACAAGCACGCGCCGTAAGCCATAAACGCCCTTGCATTCTCCGGTTCATTCCCGTATTATTTTTTTATCATGAGCCGCTACCGAATCCCGCAAAAACCCGGATCCAAGTACATCACCCCCGAAGGCAAGAAACGCCTGATCGACGAGTTCGAGCACCTGTGGCGCGCGAAGCGTCCCGCGGTGACGGCCGC
>JBGPHF010000172.1:0-4887 GCA_041484215.1 Nitrospirota bacterium | reverse complement strand
GCGCATCAGGACGACGTCCTGGGCAAAGCCCTGCTTAAGCCCTTCGTCGATCATGGCATTGCCGCCGTATTTGATCACGAAGGTTTTTCCCCGGAAGGTCTGGATGTACGGCATGGCCTCGATCAGGGTCTTTGCTTTTTCTATCAATTTTTCCATGAAAACCTCATAATAAAACAATTTCTAAATCCGAAGCACGAAGCTCTAAATAATATCGAATGTCAAATGGCCGAAACCCAAGCTGTTTGAGCTTTGCATTATCTGATGTATTTAGAATTTAGATATTCGTGCTTTGTATTTGTTCTATAGGATATACCTGCTCAGGTCCTCGCTTTTCAGCACGTCCGAAAGGCGGTCCCGCACATATTCGGCGTTGATCGCGTATTTGGAGCCTTTTTTCTCCGGAGCATCGAACGAGATTTCGTCGAGAAGCCGTTCTATGATCGTATGGAGTCTGCGGGCGCCGATGTTCTCGGTGCGCTCGTTTACCCGGGCCGCGATATCGGCGATCTCTTCGATTGAGTCGGTCGAAAAGGTCAGCGCGATTTCCTCTGTAGCGAGGAGCGCGACCTGCTGCTTGATGAGCGCGTTCTGCGGCTCCGTCAGAATACGGATAAATTCCGCTTTGCCCAGGGATTCGAGCTCCACCCGTATCGGGAACCTGCCCTGGAGCTCCGGGATCAGGTCCGAGGGCTTGGACACATGGAACGCGCCCGCGGCGATGAACAAAACGTGGTCGGTTTTGACAGGACCGTATTTCGTCGTTACCGTCGAGCCCTCCACGATCGGTAGAAGATCGCGCTGCACGCCCTCGCGCGACACGTCGGGCCCATGAGACTCCCGGCCTGCTATCTTGTCGAGCTCGTCGAGAAACACGATGCCCGCCTGCTCGACCCGCTGGAGCGCTTCCTTGATCACCTTGTCCATGTCGATGAGTTTCGCGGCTTCCTCCTGCACCAGCAGGCGCAGCGCGTCGGTTACTTTGGCTTTGCGTCGTTTCGTTTTTTCGGGCAGAAGGCCCCCGAGCATTTCCTTCAGGTTCATCTCGATTTCCTCCATCCCCACGTTTGAGATGATCCCGAAGGGCATGACCTTCTCTTTCTGCTCTATATCCACCATCCGCTCATCGAGCTTGCCCTCCCGAAGTTGCTGACGGAGCTTTTCGCGGGTGCTCTTATGCTGCTCCTGCTGTTCCGCGGAAGGCTGTTCGAGCTCCGGGGACGTTCGCGGTAGGGGCAGGAGCAGGTCGAGCAGGCGCTCCTCGGCGAAAGCGGCCGCCTTTTCCTGGACCTGCTCGGACATTTCATTCTTGACCATGTTGATGCCGATTTCGGTCAGGTCGCGGATGATGGAGTCCACGTCGCGGCCGACGTAGCCCACCTCGGTGAACTTCGAGGCCTCGATCTTGAGGAACGGGGCCTGGACGAGCTTTGCGAGCCTGCGCGCGATCTCCGTTTTCCCCACGCCCGTGGGGCCGATCATGATGATGTTCTTGGGCATGACCTCGTCGCGCAGCTCTTCGGGCAGGCGCTGCCGCCTCCATCGGTTCCGAAGGGCGATGGCAACGGCCCGCTTGGCTTTGTGCTGGCCTATGACGTACTTGTCGAGCTCTTCGACGATTTGGCGTGGGATAAGGGTGTCTTTCAAAAAAACCTCCAGAATGATAAACACAAAATCCTAATTTCTAAATTCTAAATAAACTCCAATGACCCAAATATGCTATTTGAATATTGGAGTTTTAAATTTTGGCATTGTTTAGAATTTAGGATTTCGGATTTAATATTTGTAGCTATAATTCTTCTATCGTTATTTCCCTGTTCGTATAGATGCAGATATCGGCCGCGATCTTCATGGCCTCTTCCGCGATCGTACGGCTGTCGAGCTGGGTATGGCTTACGAGCGCGCGTGCGGCGGCCAGAGCGTACGGTCCGCCGGAGCCGATCGCCGCGACGCCGTTTTCCGGTTCGATCACGTCGCCGTTGCCCGAAAGGATGAAGGAGCGTTCCGTGTCCGCCACGATCATGAGCGCTTCGAGTCTGCGCAGGACCTTGTCGGTCCTCCAGTCCTTGGCCAGTTCGACTGAAGCGCGCGTGAGATTTCCGTGGTATTGTTCGAGCTTGGCCTCGAATTTTTCGAAGAGCGTGAATGCGTCCGCAGTCGCGCCCGCGAACCCCGCGAGGATCTTATCATTGTACAGCGTGCGCACTTTTTTGGCGTTATGCTTCATGACCGTGGCGCCTACGGTCACCTGGCCGTCCCCCGCGATCGCGGTCTTACCGTTCCGTCGGACTGCGAGGATCGTTGTTGCGTGCAGAGGTGTTATCTCGCCCATGATGCCTCCCTAAAAACCGATGGACGATAGACGACCGCTCGCGTGTTGCTCGCTAGGATGACGAAAACATGAAGTTTTTTTCGTCCCTCGTCTATCAACCCTCGTCCTTCCGCCTTTTCGCTCTCGGGTGGGCCTTGTCATAAGCGGCCATCAACGAGTCGAGATTGAGATGGGTATAGCGCTGGGTCGTCGAAAGACTGGCGTGGCCCAGGAGTTCCTGAATGGCCCGAAGGTCAGCCCCCGATTCGAGCAGGTGCGTGGCAAAACTGTGCCGGAGCGTGTGCGGGCTCGCTGCCTGCGCCAACCCCGTTTTTTTTCGATATTTTTCTAAAATACGCTGAACCGTCCGAGCTGTCAAGCGTTTTCCCGACGGGCCGATGAAGACGGCGTCCGCATCAGCCGCGACGCGGCGCGCGTTGAGATACTCCCCGATTGCTTCGAGCGCTTTTCGTCCCACGGGGACCACCCGCTCCTTGCGGCCTTTTCCCCTGACCCGGATGAGCCGGTCATTGCGGTCGATGTCGCCCCGGTTCATGCCGACTAATTCGCTCGCGCGGACCCCGGTGGAGTACAGAGTTTCCAGGACCGCGCTGTCCCGGAGCGCCTGACCCTGATCCTCGATTTTTTCCCGCCGGGGCGCCTCCATGAGCCGGAGGGCGTCGTCCACCGTCAACACCTTGGGCAGAAGCTTTTCGCGACGCGGCGTGGAAACGAGCCTGGCGGGGTTCTCCTTTACGAGGCCTTCCCGTGTCAGATATTTAAAAAACGCGCGCAGGGACGACAATTTTCTGGCGATCGTGGCCCTTCTCATTCCATGCTTCATGAGTTCCGCAACGAACCGGCGCAGCAGCTGATGGTCTACGGAAGCAAGGTCTGTTATTCCAAGAAAATCGAAAAACTGTTCCAGGTCCGAGAGGTAGCTCCGTTCCGTGTGGGGGGAGACGTTTTTTTCCTGTTTGAGATGCCGGAGAAAGTCGAAGAGGTACTTTCGCATGAGGTTACTTTAGCGTAACCAATGGGATTTTGCAAGATTAAGATAGGGAGGCTTTCCGGCCGAAGTCAGCGCTTTGGATGTTTTTCCTTATTTTGTACGGGCCGATATTTTTCCGGGGCCTCGTGCACGGTGGAATGACGCAGGTGATCGCCTGCCTCGCGGAGCGCGAGCGCGCGTTCGCGCAGCGCGTCAAGCATGGCGAGTTTTTCACCCACGGGGCGTGCGGCGAGTTTGCGGCGCAGCGCTTTTTTGCTTTCGAGCACTCGTTTGAGATCAAAGGTCATTTCGCACCCGATAGGAAAGTCCGTTCAAACTCTCGCCATTGATTGTCGAGGCCGTGACGGTTAAGGATGGCCTTGAAGTGCCCGGCGTCAATAGCGCCGGACTCGACAAACTGAAGCAGGCGTGCCTTGTCCTTGGCCCTTCCGGTCTGGAGCGCGACGGCGGCAAGGTGCTCGGCGGTGAAAACCCGCGCTGGTATTCCTTCCACTTGTACCGTAACGGCATTAGTGAGCGCCTCCTCGACCAGAGTGCCCGCGGATGGGAGAAATTGTACGGGCCATCCGGCAATGACGATATATTCTCCTTCTATGATACCACCCCTCGCAGTGAGGTAATCGTAGATCGGTTGCAGACTCAGCAGAGCCTTCTCGGGTTCCGGCCGGGATGTCACGAAGATATCCACATCAAGTGTCGCCACCGGCTCAAGATAGAACGTTGCTCCTACCGCCCCCCCGATGGCATAACGCTCGACGATGCCGTCTGCCTCCAATCGATTGATCATCGCAATGACCTGAGATATACTGCTCATGACCGTACTCCCATGCGACGCGATGGATCGGCCGCCATGCTAACAATTTTATCGCGAAATGACGGGCACCGCGGATTTTTTGGTGGATTTTCTGATGGATTAGCGGATTTTTTTGAATACCGAGGAGAGAGGCTTCCACTGTGCGGAGAAACTCCACACCCAATCCAGCATCTTTGTCCTCGTACCACCGATATGCCGCCGCAAGGTCGAACTCCGCCTCCGGGCGGATGAGGAGACGATACAATTTCATGTGCGGGATTTTATCCGAGCAACCACGTCATGCCACGGCGAGCCCGCGCCGGGGTCCTGGTGGTATGCCGCCAGACGGCGGTCCAATTCTTCTTTCTGCGCAGCAGTAAGGGGTAGAGACTCCGGCGCCTCTGCAATGCTGTCCCAAATGTCCTCAACGAGCAAAATACGCTCCGCGACACTCAGTTCCAGTATGTCTGCCATCGAAGTATTCTTCATAGGCATAATTTAACATATTCCCGCTGCCGATTCAACGCCATTTTCTTCTTCTCGTGTCCCTATTTGGCGAATAAACGTTTCTATTGCGGGCAAAACTTAAGGGGCGCGTCTTTTAGCGACCCTCTCGACGCGCTTGTTGGATCATTGTTTGAGATTCCATTTTATGATTTCCATGTTTTGATTATTGAAGGGAACACGCTCTTAAACTTCAATAGGTTTTCAATTGTCCATTTCTTTATGTCTTCGATTGTTTCTGTATCATAATCTATGCTGCCATCACGATAT
>JBGPHF010000171.1:0-4908 GCA_041484215.1 Nitrospirota bacterium | reverse complement strand
TTTTATGAACTCCTGGAGGTCAGCCTCACGGCGACCTCGCAGGACATCCATAAGGCTTACGAACGCGTCCGGCGCGTGTATGAACCGAATTCCATAGCGCTGTACTCCTTGTTTACGCCGGAAGAGACCGCGGCCATCCACCAGCGGATCGAGGAAGCCTACCGCACACTCGTGTACGAGGACAACCGCAAGCGTTATGACGCGATGCTGCTTTCCCGGGAACGCATGCCCGCGCCGCCGCCTGTCCCTCCGTCGCCGGCGAAGTACCAGGCGTCTCTGGCTCAATCCGCGCTGCCTCTACATTCGGAAAACCACTATTTCGACGACCTAGGCCTTGCCCCGGAGACATCCCGTCCCTCGGCAGGCCCGACCCCGATCCATAAGTCGAAGCCCGAGGAAGTGTCGCCCGTTTCGACCTTTATCGCGGAATTTTCCGGCCACGCGCTGAAAGCCCTGCGCGAGCAGCGGGGTGTGACCCTCCGGGCGTTGGCGGACACCACCAAGGTCAGCGCCCGATACCTCGAACTCATAGAAGCCGAGAACTTCGACAAGCTACCGGCCCGCGCTTATACCCGGGGGTTCCTGAGCCTCTATGCCAAGGCCCTGGGCTACGAGCCTGAACGGGTAATTGCCGATTATCTCAAGCGCTACGATGCAGCCGTGGGAAAGCAGAAGTTATAAATATCGGGTCCTGGACTCGGGTTTAGAATCCTGACTCTCAGCTCTGCCGCTTCAATTCCCTTTCCTTCCAAATCACATAGATCGCCGGATAGATGACGAGTTCGAGGATGGTCGACGTGACTACGCCGCCGACCATGGGCGCGGCGATGCGCTTCATCACGTCCGCGCCCGTGCCGGTCGAGAACATAATCGGGACCAGGCCGGCCAGGATGACCGACACGGTCATGATCTTGGGACGGATTCTTTTTACCGCTCCCTCCATAACCGAGTCTTCGATGTCCTGAAGCGAGTTGATCCTGCCTTCCCGATGCCAGCGGTTGTAGGAAAGATCGAGGTACAGGAGCATCACGATGCCCGTCTCAGCGTCGAGCCCTGCCAGGGCGATCACGCCGACCCAGACCGCGGTGCTCAAGTGATAGCCGAGGAAATACAGAAGCCAGACCGTGCCCACGAGCGAGAAGGGAACCGCCAGGAGCACGATCGAAGTCTTGAGCCAGGATTCCGTATTGAGATAGATGAGCACGATAATGATAAGCAGCGTAAGCGGGATCACGTAGAAGAGTTTTGCTTTCACGCTCTGCATATACTCGAACTGGCCCGACCAGAGAAGCTGGTATCCCGTCGGGACCTTGACCTTCTCGCTGATCGCCTTTTGCGCCTTCTTCACGTAACCGCCGAAGTCGCTCCCCTCGATGTTGAGCGTGACGCTCGCCGTAAGCTTCCCGCCTTCGCTCTGCACCATGCCGGGACCGCGCGTCACGCGGATATCCGCCAACTGGCCCAAAGGCACCTGGGCGCCTTCCATGATAGGAACAAGCACGCGCTTGAGTTTTTCAACGTCGTCCCGGAGCTCCCGGCCGTAGCGGATATTAACAGGGTAGCGCTCCCTGCCCTCGACCGTGGTCGTAAGGTTCATGCCGCCTATGGCTGATTCGATCACTTCCTGCACGTCCTCCACCACGAGGTCGTAGCGCGCAATCTCGTCGCGGTTGATGGTAAAATCGAGGAAGTATCCCGTGTTCGCCCGTTCGGCGTAGACCCCGCGCGTGCCGGGCACGTCCCTCAAGGTCTTTTCAACATCCAGGCCGATCCGTTCGATCTCGTCCAGATGCGGGCCGAAGATTTTTATCCCCAAAGGCGTTCTGATGCCCGTGGACAGCATGTCGATCCTGCCGATGATCGGCATGGTCCACGTGTTGGCCACGCCGGGGATCGTAAGCGCGCTGTCCAACTCGTCCCGCAGATCTTCCCATTTTTTAAACTGCGGCCGCCACTCTTTTTCGGGCTTAAGCGTGACATTCGTCTCGACCATTTCGAGGGGCGCCGGGTCGGTGGGCGTCTCCGCGCGTCCGGTCTTTCCGAACACACGCTCCACCTCGGGGAATTGCTTCAGTATCCGGTCCTCGGCCTGGAGCACCGCGGTCATGGTCGTGATCGAGGCGCCGGGGAGGGAGGAAGGCATGAAAAGGAGCGTGCCTTCGTAAAGCGGCGGCATGAATTCCGAACCCAACTGGGAGAACGGAAAGGCCGTCACGATCACGATCAGAATGGCCGCGATGATGACGAATTTCCGGAAACGGAGCGAGAACTCCGCAACAGGGTGATAGACCTTGCCGAGAAAATGGCTGATCGGGTTAGCGTCTTCATGGCGGATCTTCCCCTTGATGAAGAGCGTCATGAGCACCGGCGTGAGCGTGATCGCTAAAAAGCTCGCGAAAAGCATGGAAAAGGTCTTGGTGTAGGCCAAGGGCTTGAAGAGCCTCCCCGCCTGTTCCTCGAGCGTGAAGACGGGCAAAAAGCCGACTGTGATGACCAGAAGGGAAAAGAAAAGAGAAGGCCCGACTTCCTTCGCCGCGTCGATAATGACGTCGGTTCGCGATCCGTCTACGCTCCCGCCCTTTTCCCAGTCCTCCAACTTCTTGTGTGCATTCTCGACCATGATGATCGAGGCGTCCACCATCGCGCCGATGGCGATGGCGATGCCCGAGAGGCTCATGATATTCGAGCTGATCCTGAGATAGTACATGCAGATGAACGAGATGAGGATGGCGATCGGGAGCGTCAGGACAACGACAAGCGCGCTCGGCAGGTGAAACAGGAACACGAGGCATACGATGCTCACCGCGAGCCCCAGCTTGACGATCTCTTCCTGGAGCGTGTCTACCGAGCGGTGGATCAGCTCCGAACGATCGTAGGTCGTGACGATCTTGACGCCTTCGGGCAGGGTCGGTTCAAGCTCACTGATTTTCTTCTTCACCCGGTCGATGACCGAAAGCACGTTCTCGCCGAACCGTATGACCACGATGCCGCCCACGGCCTCGCCCTTTCCGTCAAGCTCCCCAGCGCCCCTCCGGATCTCCGGCCCGAGCTGGACCGCCGCGATGTCGCGGAGCAGAACGGGCGTCCCTTTGCCCTCGGTCCCCACGGCGATCTTTTCAATGTCAGCTTTGTCATGGATGTAGCCGCGGCCCCGCACCATGTATTCCCTGCCTGACCATTCGACGACCCGTCCCTCTACGTCGCGGTTGCTCCTCCGGACCGCGTCCATCACCTTCGAGAGTGAAAGCTTGTAGGCCTGAAGTCGGTTCGAGTCGATCGTGATCTGGTATTGCTTCACGAACCCGCCCACGGAGGCCACCTGCGACACGCCGGGCACGGACTCGACCGCGTACTTGAGCGTCCAGTCCTGAAGCGAGCGAAGCTGGGAGAGATCGAGCTTGCCGGTCTCGTCAATAAGCGCGTACTGGAACCCCCAGCCCACACCCGTGGCGTCCGGGCCGAGCATGGGCGTTACGCCTTGCGGCAGCTTGCCTGACACGCCCTGGAGGTATTCGAGCACGCGGCTCCTGGCCCAGTAGATGTCGGTGCCGTCCTCGAATATGACGTAGACGAAGGACAGGCCGAGGAAGGACTTGCCGCGCACCACGCGCACCTTGGGCGCGGCCAGCATGGTCGAGACAATAGGATAGGTGATCTGGTCCTCGACAAGATCGGGGCTTCTGCCGGTCCACTCGGTGAAGATGATCACCTGCGCGTCCGAAAGGTCGGGGATCGCATCGAGCGGCGTGTGGTACACGGCCCAGACGCCCCACGCGGTCAGGAAAACCACGGCAAGAAAGACCAGAAATTTATTTCGCGCCGAAAGCTCTATGATTTTAGCCAGCATGGCTGCTTCCCTTCACTCCGAGAATGAGTCTCGATGCAACGGAGGAGCGTCGTATCACGTATCGTTCGATGATAAGCGGCAAGGCGAGACCGGCCGCTGCCATCGCGACGGCAATGGGCAGAAACGCGGATTCTCCATACTGCATGACCTGCGTTAAAAATATTTTGACCGCCCCCATGGCAATGGTGTGCAGAAGATATATGCCCGTTGCGGAGACACCCAGGATCGTCATCATTCGTGAAAGAAAAGGAGGACCGCATAGACTGTATGCCGCAGCGGTAATACAGCCAAGCCCCCCGGTCACACCAAGCAGAATCGATATTGCGCGCGACGCGGCGAAAGAGCCGGCGTGCGACCGCAAGACAAAAACGGAAAGGTATATAACCAAGGGAGCTGCGATACCCGCCAGGGGCCTGACCTCGTCAAAAAACGACATTCGGTAGAGGACGTAACCGGCCGTGAAAAATGGCAGGTAGAGGAATGCCTGATCGAGGCAGAAGGCCTGGGGCCAAGGAAAAAGGGACAGGAGAATCGTCACGGCCATGAGAACCAGGTCGTTTTTCACCAGAAGCCTCAGAACCGGAAATAGCAGAAATATTACAAAGAGGGTGTAGATAAACCACAAAATGTTCGAGAACCCTCCCAGAGGATTAAGAAAAATAAAATACAGGAGGTTGCCGGCAACGGGACGGGAGAGCGTAAAGAAGACGGATGCCGCGAGCTTCACCATCAACAAAATCGCGGTTATGGTCGCATAGGGAACCAGAAGGCGCGCAGCCTTCTTCTTGAAAAAGGCGCGGTATTCGGGCCAAGATGCAATCTGCTTTTGCGTCATGGAAAAAAGTATCCCCGACACCACCATGAAGAGCGGCATGTGAAAGGTATAAATGATCTCGCGGATCGCGGTCCAGGACGCGGGCTGCAGGACGCCCAGGTCCACGTGTCCGATGACCACCAGCGCGATACCCATGCCTTTCGCCGCGAAGAGCCGTTCGCGAATGCCGTTGTCGGTGGTTTGCTTCAAACTCGTAATCCCCCTCCGGACCATTTTCCGCGAGTTG
>JBGPHF010000170.1:0-4910 GCA_041484215.1 Nitrospirota bacterium | reverse complement strand
CTCTTTCGGAAAGGCGCTTACGCTTTCTTCCGTAACGCCGTGGTCCCCGGCAAACGTGAAGATGATCTTGTTCGCGATGCGGGGTTTGTCCTTGCCCGTGATGAGACAGTACTTCTTCGCAAGCTCTTCGAGCCTGCCGAGACTTCCCTGCGGTTTGGTAAGGTCGTCGAGCTGCGCCTGGATCGCGGTCGTGCGCGAGGCGTCAACCGGCTGGATCTTGCTTATAATCTCCTGCAGTTTTCCCATGTTCTTAATGCCTCCCTATTTTGTCTGTATTCTGTCGTCTGACTTCTATCATTTGATCTTCATTGGTATCCCGGCTGCAATGAAATATACGTCGTCCGCGGCCTGGGCCATTTTCTGATTGAGCGTCCCGGCAAAGTCCCTGAATTTTCTCGCGAGTGGGTTGTCCGGCACGATTCCGAGCCCTACCTCGTTCGACACGACGATACAGGAACCATCGAACTCTTTAACAGCGGCGACCAGTGCCATGGAGCGCTCGGTCACCGCGCCGTCTCCGTCGGCATGGGCCATTATGTTGCTCAACCAGAGGGTAAGGCAATCGAGAAGGACCACCTGATACCCCTGCGAGAGTTTCCGCAGCAGTTCATCAACCGCCAACGGCTCCTCGTAGGTGTTCCAGGCCGCGTCACGGACCATTCGGTGTTTCTCGATCCGCGCCGCCATCTCGGGATCGAGCGCCTGGGCCGTCGCGATATAAGCCCGTTTTCCGGCGAGCCCATTCGCCAACTGCTCCGCAAAGGCCGATTTGCCCGAACGCGCTCCGCCGGTGATAAAATAAATTTTACTCTTCATCCCTGTTGCCCCTTGCCGACAAAAAACCCCCACCTGTTTTCATCAGGCAGGGGTTGTTTTTTCCAAATTGGAGCGGGCGACGGGGTTCGAACCCGCGACCCCAAGCTTGGGAAGCTTGTACTCTACCAACTGAGCTACGCCCGCTTTTCGAGAGTTATTATAATGGCGGGCCCGTGTATTGTCAATCAAAAACTCGGCCCGCGAATGTGTGCGCGGGGCAAATGCCCGCCGATGAATTTACAATACGGCTTTGATCTCTTTTTCCAGTTCATCGTCGTCGTTGACGCCGAAAAAACGCTTGAGGATCTTCCCGTCCTTACTCACGATGACCAACATCGGGATCGTGCGCACCTGGTACTTGACGGCGACATCCTCGTCACCTTTGAGCAAAGGATAGGTTATCCCCTGCGCGGAGCCGAAAGCCTTTACCGAATCCCAGTCCCCCTGGTCAAGCGATACGCCGAGCACCACCAATCCCTTTCCGCTGTAGGCTTTGTAGAGTTTTTCGATTCCCGGGATGGATTCCCGGCACGGGGGGCACCAGGTCGCCCAAAAATCGATGAGCACCGGTTTGCCGCGGAACTCGGAAAGAGTAACCTTTTTTCCGTTCAAATCCCGAAGCGAAAAATCTTCCGCCACACCCGATGTCGGGGCGCTGGACACGTCGCTCTTCGTACAGCCGAGGAAGACCGCCGCGACGACGATGGACAGGAAAAGCGCTTTTCTGATCATTCCCGGGATCTCCTTGCTCCTTGCAGGCAGGTAAACCATAAAAATAAGGCCGCCCCTTAATCATGGGCAGCCGGTCAAACAGAACGGGCGTTCAGACACCCGGCAGTAACAAACTCAAAGACTATTTCCCGAGCAGCGTATCGACTTTGGATTTGAGCTGGGCCTTGGGCACCGCGCCAACGACCTGGTCTACGGTCTGGCCGCCTTTGAAAAACATCAGGGTCGGAATGCCCATGATGCGATATTTGCCGGCCACCTCGGGGTTTTCGTCGGTGTTGAGCTTGAGGACCTTGAGCTTGCCCTCATACTCCTTCGAGATTTCATCCACGATTGGGGCCACCATCCTGCACGGGCCGCACCACACCGCCCAGAAATCGACCAGCACGAGGCCCGGCGCCTTCAAAACTTCCTGATCCCATGTTGCACTCGTTACCGCATCAGCCATTACAACCTCCTTCAACCGATATCATCAATAAATTTATACAGCCGCCGGAAGCGCCTGTTTGATCGCACCCTCGGGGCAGACTCGCGGGCAGGACCCGCAGTCGATGCAATCCAGCGTGATCACGGCGCGGCCCTCTGTCATTTTTATCGCTTCGGTCGGACAAACGTCCTGACACGTCCCGCACCCGGTGCAGGTATTTTCCGAAATACGATATTGCATAGAACACGTAAAAAATTATAAACGATGCACTAGACATTGTCAATCAATTTTAGTTGTGGCATAATGAGAGCTTGATGAAATCCCTCGTTTTGCCATACGGCAACGCCGGCTGGAAAGAAAGGTCCCGCATTATCGAGGAAATTCTCTTCTCTCGTCCGGGGCCGCCGTTCCTCTACAACGATGTTTTATTTCTCGTGCCCTCCTCCCGCTTGAAAAGGGCGTACGGTCGGATGTTTCTCGAACTCACGGAGCGGAAAGGGTCCCTGGCGCTCGTCCAGCCCGAGGTCCAGACTCTCCACCAATTCCTGCAGAAGCTCTATGGACGGATCAAGGGACCACGCCTCATCGACGAAAACAGCAGGCTTGTGCTGCTCGAAGGGATCGTGAAAGAACGCCTGAGCAGGGACTCTTCTTTCCCTCTCAGCCCCGACCTCCTCGCGCCTTCGCTCTCGTCCGCGCTCGCAAAGATGATCGAGCAGCTTTCCGGGGCCGGCGTCTCGCCGACGGACCTCTCGCTCAAAATCCAGGGAGCGGACTTTTCGGACAAGCCGCAGGTGCGATTGCTTGTCGAAGTCTACGGGCTGTACGAAAAAGCTCTCGAAGAAAACAACCTGATCGATCCCGCCGGGATGCGGCTTTATCTCCGGGACCATTTCGAACTCTCGTGGCTCGCAAACTACCGCTCGGTCATCATCGACGGCATCCAGGAAGTTGGCCTACTCGAAGCGGAGCTCCTCAAGAAGTTCGTAAACAGCGTGGACTGCGTCTATCTCATCGACGCGCCTTCGGCCGCCCTGCTGAACCGCGCGGGCGAGTTTCATCCGCTCAGGATCGTCAAGGATTCCCTTGGCGGGATCGGGATCTTCCCGAAAGAAGAAGCCGTAATCGCCGATGCGGAACAACTCTTCCTGGCATCCGCCTTGTTCTCGGACAGACCCTTTTCAGAAACCGCCGAACAAGCGCCGGATCCTCCGTCGTTCTCGAGAACACTCAACATCCTCTCCGCCGTGAATCCTCGTGAAGAGGTAACGCTCATAGCGGGCGAGGTCAAGAACTCGCTTCGAAACGACATCACCGCGGACTCCATCCTGGTCGCCTTTCCCGCTCTCGATGAATATGGGCCGCTCGTGGAAGAGATCTTCTCGGACTACGGCATTCCCTATAACCGCGCGCTCGGCAGACAGCTCAGCACTTCTGCTGTCGCTACCGCCGTTGTCTCGCTTCTGCGTTCCGGTCAGGACGATTTTTCCGGCCCGTCGCTCTTGCGCATCTACAGTTCGCCCTTTTTAAAATTCGCCGAGAACCGGGCAATCGCCCCCGCCCTCGATCGGCTCCTGCGGGAGAGGCGCGTGACCGGCGGCAAGCAGAAACTTCTCGCGCTGCTGAAATACCATAAGCCTGATGAAAGCGGGACCGACATCCTGAGCGGGCCGTTAAGCGAACTCTTTTCCGCACTCGAACCGTTTTCCTCGAACGAGACCCTGCCTCTCGGCGTCTGGATGAAGCGTCTCGACGAGCTCATCGCCTGGTCGGGCCTCCGGGCAAGGGTCGCGGCCGTCCATGGCCCGCTCAACGTCAACCTGCAAGCGTACAAAAAACTGGTTGAAACCCTGGGGTCGCTGGCGCGCGCGGGGAGCTTGTTTCCCGACTACCGGTCTACGTTCAACGAATGGTTGTTTCTTTTGAAGAAGACCTTGATGCACACCCGCTTCCAGGTGCCGCCCGAGGACGAGGGCGGCGTGCAGGTCCTGGGGCTCGAAGAAAGTCTGGGCCATCCCTGGCAGGAAATCTACCTCGGAGGCCTTGTGGACGGCAAGTTTCCCCAGCGCCTGCCCCAGAACATCTTCCTTCCCGAGCAAACACTCGAAGCAATGGGAGTTCGCACGCTTGAGCGCTCGCGCCTGAACGCGGCCTATCATTTTTACCGACTCCTGCTCTCAGCCGGGCAGGTCACGCTCTCCTGGCCCGAGAACGAAGGAGACAGACCCGTGGTGCCCTCGCCTTTTCTGGAGGAACTGACCCCGCTCAGGAAGGCTGGGCTCCTGAATCGCGGGATCGAGAAAACATCGGGCATTCAGTTCAGTTTAAAAATAGAGGACAGCAACAGCATACCCGAGCTCGCAAAGGCGATCGGCCTCGCCGGAGAGATAAAGGGAATCGACGAAATTCTCAAGGCAAACAGCGAAGGCATGTCCGGAATCAGAGCGGCCCTCGATTATAAGACTGAAGAACGCGCCCAAGACATCACGCTCTTCGTCAAACGGGAATTCCGGGTCACCGAGCTGGACGATTACCTCAAATGCCCTTACGATTATTACGTAAAATACGTTCTCCGCATAGAGCCGCTCGAAGAGCCGACCGAGGACATTTCTCCCATGGACCGGGGCAGCAAAGTGCACGCGATCCTCCGGAACTTCTATCTTTCCTGGACCAAACCCGTCACAAAAGAGGCCCGGGACGAAGCGCGGACGCTCCTGCGCAAACTCGCTGACTCCGCCTTTGACAAGGAAGCCGACACCTTCCGCAACCGCAGGGAGAAAGACCTCTTCCTGACGGTCATGGCCGAGCGGTTCCTCGATGCCGAGGAAGAGTTCTGGAAACAGAGAATGAAACCTGCCTACCTTGAACAGAAGATCGAGCGTTATCCGCTCGTCCTTTCGAACGGCGAAGAAGTCTCGCTATCGGCCAAGATCGACCG
>JBGPHF010000169.1:0-4941 GCA_041484215.1 Nitrospirota bacterium | reverse complement strand
GTGTTCTTGATCCATTCGGGCTGATAGATGATGCCCTCAGCTGCATTCTTGCCGAGGATAAGGCCTTCGGCCACGGCTCCGGCGGCAACGGCTGCGCCGTCGGTCTTGACCGCGAGGCCCATCCATGCGCCCGCCACCATCGGCTCTTTATAGAGAAAGTGCTCCGCAAAAAAGGGAAGGGCAACGAGCTCGACCACGGCGAAGATCACGACGAGCGAGGAGACCATGATCGGCACGATCGGCCGGGCCTTGATCGCGCCGCCCGTGGCGATGGCGGCGGACACGCCGCAGATGGAGATGCCGGAGGCAAGGGGCGCGGCCCATTCACGGCTGAACTTGAAGTATTTGCGGGCGATGAAGTAGACGAGCGCCCAGTAGATGAGGTAGGCTTCGACAATGGCGCAGAGGCCGCGGAACATGATTGCGGAGGCCAGGCCCAGTTTCTCCGCGGCCATCATGCCGAGAGAGCCGCCGAGAATGACGATGGCGGTCTTGATGTACAATTCCGGCCGGACGGCCTCCTTGATCGCGTTGCCGAAAGAAGGCACGAAATTGCCGAAAAACAAACCCACGAGAAGGGCCACGATAAACCCGGCCTCCGCCGTAAGCTTCAATGACCAGGTTATCCCGAACTTCTTCAGGTCCGGCGCCGTGGTCACCGCGACGTTCGCATAGCTCCCAAAAATCCAGCAGATGTAGCTGATCCAGAATATGATGGTAAAACCGACGATGAAATTCTTGATGTCGGCCTTGAGCGCCATGGCGCCGACAGTCATGATAACGAGCAGAACAACGTAGGTTAAGAGCAGCGATCCGAACCCTCCCAGCCAGGTCGCCGAGATCGGCTTTAAGGCCTTCGAGATGTCCGTCCAGACCGCGGTGGTCACGCCCCAATTCAGGACGTCGGCGCCGACGAAGGCCCCGAGGGAAACGACAAAAATAAACAATCCTATCCAAACTGCCAACCAGTCTTCACTGATGCCTTTAGCTTTTTCTTCCATACAGAAATGGTCCCCCTTTTCTTAGAACTGCGTTTTTCATGGCGTTCAAGGAACTACCCCACTGTATAAATCGGCAGAATCCGCCGGTCGCATCACCCCCCCTTTAGAGAAGTCGGTTGCCGAGCTGCCAGAATCATCTCGCGGTAAGCGGTATGTCGAGTCCTTTGTTCTTGAATCGGGTGAAACCTCCTCGCAGCTATTTCTCATTGTTTCTTGATATTTCAAACGATTATGATACGGGGCAGGCGTGATGTCAAGCAGTTTTTTGCAACCGCTGGATCAGTTTTTCGAGCTCAACGCTGAAAAAAACTATCGAGGAGAGGACGAACGCGATAAGCAGTTCAAATGCGCTCAGGGGCTGGGTCCTGAAGACGGGGTTCAAAGCCGGGACATAAACGGTCATGAGCTGAAGAGCGATGGTTGCGCCAACGGTGAAAAGCAGGGCCTTGTTCGACAGGATGCCCTGCGTGAACAGGGATTCGCGTTCGGACCGGATGGCCATTACGTTTCCGAGTTCCAGGAGGCAGAGTGTCGTGAACACCATGGTCTGCCAATGAGCGTCCCCGATATGAATAGCCCATGCCTGCACCGAGAGTGTAACCACCGCCATGAGCAGGCCGACCCAGACCGTGTATCCGCCGAGTCCGCGGGCAAAAATGCTTTCTTGGGGACTACGCGGCGGCCTGTTCATCACGTCTCCTTCTTCAGGCTCCAGGGAGAGCGCGAGCGCCGGCAGACCGTCGGTCACCAGGTTGATCCAAAGGATGTGTATCGGCTGGAGCGGGATCGGCAGGCCGAGGAACGGAGCGAGGCAAAGTGTCCAGATCTCACCCGAGTTCGACGACAGGAGGTACTTGACTACCTTCCGGATATTGTCGTAAATCTTCCGGCCTTCTCGGACCGCCTTCACGATCGTCGCGAAATTGTCATCCAGCAGGATCATGGATGACGCTTCCTTGGCCACGTCGGTGCCCGTTATTCCCATGGCAACTCCGATGTCGGCGCGTTTGAGCGCGGGCGCGTCGTTCACCCCGTCGCCGGTCATGGCGACAAAGTGGCCCTTGTCCTGGAGCGCCCGGACGATCTTGAGTTTCTGCTCAGGCGCCACGCGCGCGTAAACGCGGATCGATTCGACGCGCTGCTCGAACTCATCCCGCGGCATCGCTTCGAGTTCTTTGCCGGTTATAACGGCCCCGGGGTCATCCACTTCCAGGATGCCGACGCGCCGGGCGATGACCCGCGCGGTCAGGGGGTGGTCGCCGGTGATCATGACCGGAGTGATTCCGGCGGCCCGGCACTCCGCGACCGCTTGCTTCGCCTCTTCCCGAGGCGGGTCCAGCATGCCCGCGAGGCCCAGGAGCGTCAGGTTCGATTCAACAATCGGAGGGTTCGCATCGGGTATGCGGTCCCAAACCCGCATCGCAATTCCGATGACACGAAGCCCCTCGGCCGCCATGCGATCATGGATCAGAAGAATGCTCTCCCGGTCAACGGGCTTCGGACCCTCTGACGTAAGGAGCTTGTCGGTAGTTTCGAGCAGCGCCTCCAGTGCGCCCTTGGTGAAGGAGACGTAGTTTCCTTTAAGACTGGACCCCGAATCCTGGCCCCCGGACCCTGCCCTGTCGTGTATCGTTGTCATCAGCTTTCGTGCCGAATCAAAAGGGACTTCCGCCACGCGGGGATGGATTCTCTCCAGAACCTGCTTCTCGAAGCCGCGTTCATGCGCCGCAGTCAAAAGGGCCGCCTCGGTAGGATCGCCGAGGCAGTGCCCCTTGTTGTCTTTGCTGGCGTCGTTCGAAAGGGCGAGAGCGGTGAAAAAAAGCGATTGCAGATTTGACAAGTTGTTACTTTTTTCATTCCGCAATAGAGCCCCATCAACAAAGAGTTCCTCCACCGTCATCTTGTTCAATGTTAACGTCCCGGTTTTGTCCGTGCAGATATAGGTAACCGAGCCCAGGGCCTCGACTGCGGGCAGCTTTCTCACAAGGGCGTTCCGGTTCACCATTTTTCGCGCGCCTAAAGCCAGAGCGATCGTGACCACCGCCGGCAGCGCCTCGGGAATGGCGGCCACGGCCAGGCTCACGGCCACAAGGAAGATGTTCACCGCTGACTCGCCGCGGAGAAGCCCCATGAAGAAGATCGCGGCGCAGATAAAGAGAATAGCGATGGCAATGTGTTGCCCGAAATGCGCCAGCCGTTTTTGGAGCGGCGTCTTTGCTTCTTCCCCGGCCTGGATCATGGTTGCGATCCTGCCCAGTTCGGTGTTCATGCCGGTCGCCGTCACGATACCCCGGCCGCGACCGTAGGTAGCGAACGTTCCCTTGTAGAGCATGTTTTTCCGGTCGCCCAGTGGGAGCGCTGCATCGGGAAGCCGATCGATGTTTTTTTCCATCGGTGCAGCTTCTCCGGTGAGCGCGGCCTCCTCCACCGTGAGCCTGACGGACTCCAGAACGCGCAGGTCAGCCGGCACGACCATGCCTGCGTCAATAAGAACGAGGTCCCCGGGAACAAGCTCGGACGCCGGGATGACGAGAGGAACCCCATCGCGCAACACCGCTGCGCGAACAGCGGCCATATTCTTAAGCGCTTCCATGGCCTTTTCGGCGCGGTACTCCTGGGTGAATCCGAGCGCCGCGTTCAGGACCACGATCACCATGATAGCGACGGTATCCGAGAACTCCCCGATGAGCCCGGAGATCACCGCGGCCGCAAGAAGCACGAGGATCATGAAGTCGCTGAACTGCTCCAGGAACATCGCGATCAACGGCTTCCGCTTTTTCTCCTGCAACTCGTTCGGGCCGTTCTCAGCCAGACGCCGCCGCGCTTCCTCAAGGGAAATGCCGTGACGGCTGCTTTTAAGCTCCACCAGGGTTTCTTCGACACTTTTCTGATAAAAATACACGCTTCCCCCCTCCGGTCTCCTCCTCATTATGACAGAGCGGGAACGGAGGCGCGGCCAATAATTATCTTTACTCACGCCCGCACTTTTAGTAATATATGCGGATTGACGGCATTTACACAATTATTTGGAGGGCGTGTCCTTCCCCGGAGTCACGGCAGGGGAACTCGACATTCGATGTCATGAGAAATAATATCGTTTCACTCGGCGCTGATGAACTGAAATACGAGATACGGGAGATCGTGGCCGTTGCCAAGGAGTTCGGCAAGCTGGGACTCGAGATCATGTGGGAGAACATCGGCGACCCGGTCCAGAAGGGCGAGAAGATCCCCGACTGGATCAAGGAAATCGTGATCGAAGCGAACCGGGAGGACATGTCCTACGCCTATTCGCCGACCAAGGGCCTCGATGCGACGCGGGAATTTTTGTCGAACCTTGCGAACAGCAACGGCAACGTAAAGATCACCAAAGAGGACATCATCTTCTTTAACGGCCTAGGCGACGCCATCGGCAAGATCTACGGCCAGCTCAAGAAAGAATACCGCGTGATCGGGCCGAGCCCGGCCTACAGCACGCATTCGTCCGCCGAGGCTTCGCACGCCGGTTCCGAATATATTTCCTACAACCTCGATCCGCACAACCTGTGGTACCCGGACCTGAACGATTTGCGCATGAAGGTGAAGTACAATCCCGCAATCTCGGGCATCCTGGTCATCAACCCCGACAACCCCACGGGCGCGGTCTACCCCAAGGAAGTGCTCCAGGAGATCGTGGCCATTGCCCGGGAGTACGACCTGTTCATCGTCTGCGACGAGATTTATATCAACATGGCTTACAACGGAAAGCGGGCCGTGCCCTTGGCGGAAGTGATCGGCGACGTGTGCGGCATCTCGATGAAGGGCATTTCCAAGGAACTTCCCTGGCCCGGCTCGCGCTGCGGCTGGATCGAGGTGTACAACCAGAAGCATGACGCGGTTTTCACAAAGTACGTAAAGAGCATTGTGGACGACAAGATGCTCGAAGTGTGCTCCACCACGCTGC
>JBGPHF010000168.1:0-4971 GCA_041484215.1 Nitrospirota bacterium | reverse complement strand
GGCGACGCGGACCGGATTGGGGTCGTGGATGAGAAGGGGAACATCCTCTGGGGCGACCAGCTCATGGTCATTTTTTCAAGGGATATTTTGCGTGAGCGGCCCGGAGCGACCTTCGTCTCCGAGGTGAAGTGCTCCCAAGCCATGTACGACGACATCAGGAGCCGCGGCGGAAATGCCGTGATGTGGAAGACAGGCCACTCGCTGATCAAGGCCAAGATGAAGGAAGTGCATGCCGCCCTGGCCGGAGAAATGAGCGGTCACCTTTTCTTCGCCGACCGTTATTTCGGATACGACGACGCCATCTATGCCGCGTGCAGGATTGTGGAGATTTTACAGAAGTTGAAAGCCGACCGGCCAGGTTCCTCCTGTTTGAGCGGGCTGCTTGTGGACTTGCCGAAGACCTGCAATACTCCCGAGATACGCTTCGATTGTCCCGATGCGATAAAATTCAAGGTCGTTGAAAAAGCGCGCACCTTCTTCGCGCGCAAGGACCTCGACTTGACGCCGAAAGAGCTCATCACGGTCGACGGAGTCAGGGCGGTCTTCGACCAGGGGTGGGGGCTCATCCGCGCGTCGAATACCCAGCCGGTCCTCGTGATGCGCTTTGAAGCGCAAGATCAGACCTCGCTGTCCACGATCCGGACTTTCATGGAAGGCCGCGTACGCGCCATCGTCGAGGAATTGGGCGCGTCGTGACAAATTTCCGTAACGTGACCATTCACCGGAGGATAAGGTATAGGAATGCTTTTTAATTCCTTTGAATATATTTTCGTTTTTTTACCCGTTTCCGCGCTCGTTTACCTCCTTTTAAACAAAAGAAAACTCACGACCGCGGCGACCGCATGGCTCGTGCTCGCCTCCCTGTTCTTCTACAGCTGGTGGAACATCAAGTATCTCGCACTCATCATGGGCAGCGTCATTTTCAACTTCGGGTGCGGCTCGGCGCTCGTGAAATTCTCCGGCTCCGCGAAGATGGAGCGGGCGAGGAGGACGGTACTCCTCTTCGGCATCGTTGCAAACGTGCTGCTGCTCGGGTATTACAAGTACGTGGATTTTTTCATCGGCAATCTAAACGCCCTCGCGGGTCTGCAGCTGACGTTCGAAAAGATCATTTTGCCGCTGGGAATCAGTTTTTTCACGTTCACTCAAATCGCTTACCTCGTGGACACCTACAAGGGCGCGGCCAAGGAATACGACTTCTTGAACTACGCGCTCTTCGTAACGTTTTTCCCTCATCTCCTTGCGGGCCCGATCATTCACCACAAGGAAATGATGCCCCAATTCGCAAGCCTCCGCAACAAGGTCTTAAGTTATCGCAACTGGTCCCATGCGCTGTTTCTTTTTTTTATCGGCTTGTTCAAAAAGGTCATCATCGCCGACGCCATCGCCGCGGTCGCGAACATCGGTTTCGACACGCCGGGACCGCTGAGCTTTCGGGACGCCTGGGTCGCGAGTCTGTCGTACACGCTCCAGATCTACTTCGACTTTTCCGCTTACACGGACATGGCTCTGGCCGCCTCGCTCCTGTTCAACATCCGTCTTCCGTTCAACTTCAATTCGCCTTACAAAGCAACGGACATCACCGACTTCTGGCGGCGCTGGCATATGACGTTGAGCCGTTTTTTGCGCGACTATATTTATATTCCGCTGGGAGGGAACAGAAGGGGGAATTTCAAGACCTATGTGAACCTGATGGCCACGTTCCTGATCGGAGGCCTCTGGCACGGGGCAGGCTGGACCTTCATATTATGGGGATTCCTGCACGGCGCTGCCGCCGTCGTCCACCGCTTCTGGACCAAGCTCGAAATCCGATTGCCGAGCATCCTTGCGTGGTTCGTGACCTTCAATTTCGTAAATATCGCATGGGTGTTCTTCCGCGCCAGGACGTGGGAAGACGCCGTTCGGGTGCTCCGGGCGATGAGCGGAATCGACGGTATCTCGCTGTCGTCCCGTTTCGAACGACTCGGCGTCAACTTCGGGTCCCTGGTCTTCATGCATGTCAATAAAAACATTCTCTACGTGCTGGCGCTCTGCCTGCTGGCCGTGGTTTTCGTAAAAAATTCGAATGAGCTGTCGCACGCATTCAAACCGAACTGGAAAAATGCTGCAATCATCGTCGTCATAGCAGTGTATACGCTGCTCAGCCTCCATAATGTCACCGAATTCCTTTACTTCAACTTCTAGGCCCTCTTACCCGATGACGCACGGCATCCGGTTTCGTTCTCCTTTCAGTTCCTCCGGGAGGCCCGCATGAACACGTTTCGGGGCTGGACGACAGCGGTCCTGTGCGGCATCACCGTCATCACCGGCGTCATTGTCTCGGTCAATGTCGTGGTGGACGCGTACGGGATCATGCGCACCGACTTCTCGCGCCAGTGCCAGGTCCCGAATATGAACTTCATAAAAATCAAATATCTGACCGGGAACAAGAATGAATATGATTCCTTTATTTTCGGGTCGTCCCGGGTCGAGAACATCGATGAAAAAAAAATCGCGGGCGGCCGCTATTACAATATGACCTACCCCGTGGGGCTGCCGAAAGAGCACTTGGATAACATTCGGTATCTGCTCCGCGAGGGAGTATCGATCAAGAACCTGCTGATCGGCCTGGACGATTTCTCGTACTGCATCGATCCGCTGGAACACGGCACGAACCTTGATTTGCAGCCCCATCCCGCTGTTTCCGGGAAAAAACCCGAGGTTTTCTACGCCGAATACTTCTGTAAATTGCGGGGCGTTCTCCCGCAGCTAAAAGCCTATATCAGACATAATTATACTTTGCGCGGAAGCCGCGATGAAACGCGCTTTATCTACGATATGTACGGCAGCGGCCGGATCCTCTGCCCGACGTGCGATGAGGATATAGAGCGAAACGTCAAGGCGCACCGGGAGGATGCGCGTTTTTCCAATATGATGCTTCAGGCTTCGGGGGACAACCTCGTTGCCGCGATCGACTCGATGCGGGAAATTTCTGTTTTGGCGAAGAAGAACCATATTAACCTCACCGTGTTCATCAACCCGTTGCACAAAACAACGTATGCGGCGACGAATTTGAAACAATTCGCGCTCTTCAAGAAAGAGCTCGCAACGGTTGCCGCTTATTATGATTTCAGCGGCCTCAACTCCATAACGACGGACAACTATTATTACTATGAAACCTCGCACTACCGGCCGATGGTCGGAGACCTGATGCTGAAGGTCATGTTCGGCGCGCCCGCGGTCACGCCGCCCCGTGACTTCGGCTTTCTGGTCACGAGAGAGAACGTCGCGTCACATATAAAAAAACAATGCCTAGAAGTAGAACGGCATCGAAACGATTTGCACCTGAGCGGCGCCAACACGTCGTTCGCGGACACATGCGAACAGCTCCCCGATTCATCATCACCTGCTCGCGAACAAGGGCGAGGAAAACCATGATGCAGCGCAGGAGACAGCGGTGAACGCATCCAAAAAATGGACACTCGGCGTTTTGGGGGCTATTGTACTCCTCGTCGGGGCCGTCGTCGTCGTAAACATCATCGTGGACGCGGACGGGATTCTCCGCACGGACTTGTCCCGCCAGTTTCAGCCGCCCAACATGAGCTGCTGCAAGATCCAGCACCTGCTCGACCATAAAGACAAGTACGACTCCTTCGTTTTCGGTTCGTCGCGTGTCGCGAACATCGATGTCCGGAAAATTCCCGGCGGCCGGTACTACAACCTGTTCTACGCAGCAGGCCTTCCCGCGGAGCATTTTGAGAACATCCGGTTCCTGCTTCGGAACGGCGTATCGATCAAAAACCTCATGATCGGCATCGATGATTTTTCCTTTCTCTTCGACCCGCGGGAGCACCTTTCGGAGCTTGATCTGCAGCCGCACCCGGAGGTTTCGGGGAAGAACTTGACGACTTTTTATGGAGAGTACTTTTTTAAACTCAACAGACTTATACCGCAGCTCGCGGCCTATATCCGTCACAACTACACGCGCCGTCAAAGCAGGGAGGAAAACAGATTTTCCTACGACATCGAGGAAACCGGCATGGTGTCGTGCAAGGATTGCGACGAGGACATCGAGCGAAACGTAAAAGACCATAATGCTTCGAGCGTTTTTCTCGAGCCCACCCAATACCGTTTTCTGGAGGGAAACCATCTCGGAGCCACGCTCGACGCTCTGAAAAATATCGCGGTCCTCGCTAAACAGAACCGCATTCACCTCGTTCTGTTCATAAACCCGTTACATCAAAAGACTTACCTGAACGCTCATTTGAAGGAATTCGCTGCGTTTAAAAGAGAACTCGCGTCAATTACCGATTATTACGACTTCAGCGGCCTCAATTCCATAACGACGAACAATTATTATTATTACGAAGCATCGCATTACCGGCTTATGGTCGGGGATATGATGCTTAAAACCATGATCGGCGCTCCCCCGGTCGCGGTCCCGCCGGATTTCGGTTTTCACGTGACCCGAAAGAACATCAATGCTCATCTACTCGACCAGTGCCGGGAAATTCGCACCCATCAAAACGAGTTGCAAAATGACAACGCCCTCTTTGCCGAGCACTGCGATAAAACTCTCGACTGATTCATCTTGCTGCTTTATCCTGCCTTGGGTATATCTGCGCCCACCTTGCAAACCGCAAAGCCCTCTGATTGTCAACCAATAAAGCATTAATTAGTTGACAATCACGCCGTCTTCAGGTAGAAAGATGCCATGAAGACACCTTTCGATGAAACACTGGCGCGGGCAGTTGATGACATTTTCGCGGGTCGCGACCTCGACTATCAGAACGCCCTTGACCTTTCCCGGGCTTCCGGGACCGAACTCACCGACCTCTTTGCCGCTTCGACGAAAATAACACGACGTTTACGGGGCAACAGCCTCGATATTTGCTCCATCGTGAACGCCAAGTCCGGGGCATGCAGTGAAGATTGCTCTTACTGCGCGCAGTCCGTCCATCACCGGACAGGGGTCGCGGTCTATCCGCTGAT
>JBGPHF010000167.1:0-4993 GCA_041484215.1 Nitrospirota bacterium | reverse complement strand
GTTTTCAGCGTAGACGCTTTCCTGCAGCGGGATGAGATACTCCTTCGTCAGATTCTTCGCATCGAGCGTGCGGCCCTGCTTGAGGAGCGTCTTGATTGCCCGCCCGAAGAAAAGACCCGTTGCCGCCGCGGGGCCGGTGAAGTTCGGGAAGGGGATGTCGATGCCGAGGTTCGCGGACGCGCCGCCTACCGCGAGACCGTCCTCAACCAGCACCGGGCGCTCGCGCCATCCGCCGCTTCTGATTATTTTCGTGCCATAGGACGAAAGCGTCGCGTCCTCGGTGAATCCCTTTATATAAGGCAGCTGCCGCAGCCACTCGAACAGCCGGTCATGTTCTCCCCGATAATTGTTTCGTACATTTTCAAGGGGGAGGACATATCCCAGGGAGAGGCTGTCGCGGTTGGTATAGAGAAAGCCGCCCACGTTCAACTTCGCGGTCCGGCCGCCCATCGATGCGTTCCTGATAAGGATCTCGTAAGCCGCGCCCTCGCCGCTGTTCAGGCCGAAGCGTTTTTCGAGCTCTTCCTGGTTAAGAGAGAATACCGCCTTGATCCCCTGCAAATAGTGAGGGTTGGGGACCCTTTCCATTCCTTCGGAGCGTATGAGATGGGAAGCGTCTCCCTCGGCGATGAATACGACAGCGGCATAAAGCGGGCCGCGGTTCGTGTCCACGCCGACGACGCGGCCTTCTTTCCGGATCAGCGAAGTGACCGTAGTTTCGGTGATGAGGACCGCGCCTTTGCCCTGGGCGAGGTGAGCGAAGTAGGGGTCATAGACCGGCCTCAACACGGTATAACAATGCCTGAATATATCGGCTCCGGTGAGCGAAAACCCGACCTCGTCCAGGCCGTTGTGGATAAGCGTGCCGCGCCTCATGACGCGGCGCTCGAAAGGGGCGCTCTCGACGGCTTCGGGGCCGAAGCAATCCGGCTCCGCAAGGCTCTCGGCGAAGTACACGCAGCCGGACCAGTTCTCGGCCCCCGCATACGCGCCCGCTTCAAGCAGCGCCACGGATACGCCTGTTCCCGCGAGCGCTCCGGCCGCTGCAACGCCGGCGGGGCCGGCGCCGATAATGACGACATCGAATGCGTACTGCTTCATGTGTGCACCTCAAAGATACGCGAAGGTCAAGATTAAAATCCGGGAATAGGCCGGTACGTAGGCCGGGACGAACGGTAGTCAAAGTATATCAGAATAACGCCGCTGAAGCCATAGGACCCGGTCCCGGAATTGGCCCGAGAAGGCCTTGTCGCCTTGAACTCTCTATGGTATCCTGAATGCATGAACGCATCGCTTCAATCGGAGGGCTTGTATGAAACATAACGCGGGGCTCATCATCCTGGTATTGACCGTGCTTTCGTTCCTCTTCTTTCTTTCCCGGGGGAAGAACGTTCCTCTCCTCCCGGCGGATGCGCTTCATGCAGTCGTGAACGCCAATGACGGATGCCTTGGCTGTCATGGCCCCGGCAAGCAGGCCCCGCTCAAACCATCCCATCCGCCCAAGGAGCAGTGTCTCGTCTGCCACAAGACCGGGAAGTCGTAACCGGATTTCGGCAGGGCTGCGGCCCCTTATCAACGTCGGACGCTGCGGCGTCGTTTTGCGCGCAAAGGTTTTCCTTGTCGCTCCTCGCAATTTTAAACTCAAATTGCAGGGGCAATTGATATGAGAACCGCAATTTTCCCGGCCAGTTCCCTTTTCCCGCGATTTTCTTTGACATCCGCGCCCACAGGCTTTACAATTTTCAGTAAGCGTCCCTCGCTGTTTGCGAGGAAAAAAGGTTGCCGGCCGTATTCGCCGTTTCCACGTCATCCTTCGGGAGGGCATTTTATGGAAGGCTATCGGTATCAGCAGTTCGCGTATCTCCTCATTCCGCTGATCGCGGGGGTCGAGTTGTTCCGTTGCTCGCGGTCAGAACGGAAAAAATCGGGAAAGGAGTCGGCGGGAGCGGTGGCCATGGACGCCTGCGGGTACGTGTTTACCGCCTTCATACCGGCCGTGTTCCTGTTCACCATCCTGAGCCTCGAGTACCACCGTTTTACGCTCATCGCGCAGGTCCTGTATCGTTTTGACCGCTACGGTGTCATGTTCTTTTATCTGGGAGCATGGTGGCAGGTTTTTCTGATCACCGCGCTTAAGGCGAGAAGGACCGCGAACGCAGGCGGGTCCCTGTTCCTCTCCGTATGGCTGCCCTACCTTTTGCTCGGCGCCTTTATCTCCGCGCTCATTCTCTGGGTTGCTCCCTGGTGCCTTATGTGGGTGTCCGTTTTCTGGTTCATCGCCAGCTTCGGCCTCTTTGCCGTCATCGGTCTGTCGCCGGATCAGCTCTGCAAGGTATTTCTCGGATTTGCCGGATTTATTTTCTTCGGTGAAAACCTTTTCTTCATGGTTCTTGATGCCATCGTATAGGGGAATCCCCTCGTGCGATTGATACTGCGTTAGTTGTCATTCTGAGCGCAGCGTAGAATCTTGTATTCCCATGATTCTGCGGAAACTCACTTCGTTCAGGCAACCAACGCAGCCCTGGTCTCTCCTCTTCTCACGCTTCGCGCCTCCCCAGTTAACTGTTTGACAATACAGGAATTGTTTGTTACTCTAGAGACAAGCTTCTTCGTCACGTCGCAGTCTTCAGCTGCCCCGAAGAATATGCAAGGGAACAAACAAGAATGAGTTTATCTTTCGCTCAGGTCATACTGGAATCCCTGACTCCTCATCGGCTCTTCGCCCGGATGGACATCGCCAGCAAGATGCTCCTGGGGTATATGCTGCTGGTTTCCCTTTCCGTTGCCGTTGCAATTTTCGCTCTTTTCAGCCTCCAGCGTTTGAACAGTTTCAACGACGGCATCATCAAAGTCGATGTCCCGGCTTTGGAGGCGGCTGACTCGATGCTCGACGCGGTGCTTGCCCAGGAGACTTACGAAAAGCGTTTTCTTATACTGGGGCGGGCCGACATGCGGAGCTTGTTCTGGGAGCGAGGCAAGGAGTTCGACCACGAGCTTTCTATTTTACAGTCACTCCCCGGGCAAGGCCTGTCCTCTTTGAAAAAACTGAGAAAGCTCCACCGGCAATACAACGATCTCTTTGTCCGTGAAATGAGGCTTGTAAAATCGGGAAACACGAGCGAGGCGTCGGCGTTGTCGAACGGCGCGATGAAAGAAAAATCGGAGCGGATAATCGGCATGCTCAGGGCGCTCACGGTGCAGGTGAAGCAGGACCAGGAGGCGAAGATGCTGCGGATCAACGAACTGGGCAACTCCGCGTTCGTGACGACCACCGTGCTCTGCGTCATGAGCATTGTGCTCGGAGTTCTCGCAAGCCTGGTGGTCACCCGCCACATCGCGTCATCCCTCGGCAAACTCAAGATTGCCGCGGCGCGCATCGCCGAGGGGGATTTCAACGTCGATCCGAATATAGAAACCGATGACGAAATCGGCGCGTTGTCCCGGGCCTTTCGTTTCATGGGTCGGAGGCTCGCTCAACTCGAAGAGATGTACCGGGACGCGAGCCCACTCACCCGGCTGCCGGGCGGGGTCGCGATCGAGCAGGCGCTGAATCGGAGGCTTGGGTCCCGGGAGCCGATTGCCTTTTGCGTGCTCGATCTCGACAATTTCAAGTCCTTCAACGACCAGTACGGCTACGCGCACGGCAACGAAGTTATCAAGGAGACCGCCCGCATCATCGAGGAGGCGGTCAAACGGAAAGGCTCATCTGATGATTTCGTTGGTCACGTAGGCGGCGATGATTTCGTGGTGATCACGGCGCCGCTGTTCATGCGAGAGGTGTGCGCCGAGATCATCAGGGTCTTAGACGAGGGCATCGGCCGGTTTTATAACGAGAAAGACCGAAAAAACGGGTATATTTCAGGCAAGAACCGGCAGGGAGAGGACGCGCGGTTTCCGCTTATGACTATTTCCATCGCGATCGTGACGAATGAACAGCGCAGCCTCACCAATGCGCTCGAGACCTCGGAACTCGCCGCCGAACTCAAGGACTACGCCAAGTCGATCCCCGCGAGCGTATTCGTTGTCGACAAAAGGAGAGTGGCATGAAACCTGTTTTTTCCGGTGACAAACCGGCGCATCGTGTGATTCGCGGAGGAGCTCTGCTGCTTCCCGCTGTTTTCCTCATGCTTCTGCTTGGGGGGTGCGCGGCGGTGATGGAGCGCTTTCCTGTTACCGAGAACGCGAGAAAGTTTCAGGAAGCCGAAAAGGCCTTCCAAGGGGGGAATTACGCCGAGGCACGCAGGATTTTCCTTGAAGTGGCCGCGGACGGCACTGCTTCTCCCGCCCGTTCGGAACGGGCGCAATTCAATGCCGCCTATATCCTTGTCGCGCACGACAACCCGAATAAAGACTACGGTCTCGCTGCCCGGGAATTCGAGGAGTTGATAGCGAAGCACCCCTCGGGGACGCATGCGGGAGAGGCGCGGACCTGGCTCGATATCCTCAAGACTTTTGAACAGTCGAAAACCAAAGAGCTTATGCAGCAGGTGGATGCGCTGACCCGGAAAATGGGGGACGTGGCTCAGGAGCGGCAGAAGGCGCAAACGGATGCGGAAACGCTCGGCCGGGAGCGGGACCGGCTTACGAGCGAGAAAAACGATCTGACGAAAAAACTCGACGGCTTGCTGAACGACAAGGATGAACTGCTCAAGGAAAAGGCCGCACTGCTCAAAGAGCGCGATGGGCTCGGCAAGGACAAAAGCGCCCTGGAAAAAAAGGTGGACAGCCTGACGAAGGACAAGCAAACACTCACGCTTGCCAAGGAGAAGCTGGAAAAAAGTCTGCGGGAGCTATCGCAGGTGGATGTGAAGATGGAAAAGAAGAGGAGGAAGGTCAAATAGACGGTCGATTTGCCCCGCGCCCGGATAACTTCAGGAGCCCCGCTCTTTGCGGCGACGAGGTTTCCCTTCCCGCGCTTCGTTTGCTTCCCTGCGTTTTTTCGCAAAAATCCTCACCGGAGATCCGTGAAAACCGAAGGCTTCGCGCAGATTAT
>JBGPHF010000166.1:0-4997 GCA_041484215.1 Nitrospirota bacterium | reverse complement strand
CACTGCCCCCGGGACGTGGTCCTTGTCGTATTCTCCCTGAGAGCGGACGTCCACGATAACCGGCGCGGTCCCCTCCTGCATCTGCTTCAGCAGGTCCTCTCCGGTGATGCCCGTGGCGCAACCGGCAATAATGCTGCAAAACAGCAGTATAAGCGTCTTCTGACTCAAATTCTCTTGAACATCTTCTTGATCTCATCCATCGTAAACCTGATGACCGTCGGGCGGCCGTGGGGGCAGGTATGGGGCATCCGGCATTCGAACAGATCATGTAGCAGCTGTTCCATTTCCCGCATATCGAGTTTGCGGTGCATTTTGACCGCCGGATGGCATGCCATGACGCCCAGGACCTCGTCGCGCAACCGGTTAATAGTTTCACTCGCTCCCTGCGCTCCTATTTCATCCAGGATATCGAGGAGGAGCTTTTTGTAATCCGCGACACCCAGCAGCGAGGGAATTGCCTTAATAATGAAGGTTCCCCCGCCGAAGTCCTCGACGTGCAGCCCCAAGCGAGCAAGCTCCGTCAGATGCTCGGACAAAAGCGCGCCCTGGGCCGGGCCTAATTGCACCTGTTCGGGAATCAGCAGATGCTGGACCGCTACCCTCCCCATGGCGCATTGGTCCTGGAGTTTTTCGAACAACACGCGTTCGTGGGCAGCATGCTGGTCTATGAGCGCCATGCCTTCCTGAGACTGGGCGATAATGAACGAAGCATGAATCTGCGCCAGTGGAAAAAGATCGTGAAGCGGTTCTGTGCGAATCTGCTCCTGTCGCGCAGCGGTACTTTTCTCCGGGGAGATTTCCTCATTCCGCTGAGTTTGAGGGGCTCCGGCGAGGTCGGACTTCCGCCTGTTGAAAAAAGACGAGTGACCCGGTGTTCCTCCCGGCGGGTTCCGCACCGAGAAATAATCGGCAAGTGATTCCTTGACGCCTTCCGCTGTCCCGTCCGAATTCGACAAAGCCCGTGCGGGACGCAGCCCCTCCCGTCGAAGGCCTTCACGGATGACGTCGCGCACGAGATCATGAATCTGCGACTGGTTTCGGAAGCGGACCTCCGCCTTAGCAGGATGCACGTTCACATCCACAAGCGCGGGATCGATTTCGATAAAAATGAATCCCAGGGGATGCCGGTCGCGCATGAGCATATCACCATAGGCCCCGTAAAGCGCATGGGTGAGCGATGCGTTTCTGACCGCCCGCCGGTTTACGTAAAAGTCCTGATAGGTCTTGTCCGAACGGGTATAGCCGGGACGGCCGAGCAGCCCATGGACCAGGGCCGGGTCTTCTCCGCCCTTGAACGCAATAAGATTATTTGCGATCTCTTCTCCGTAGAGTTGAAATACCCGCTCCCCGAGTGTCGCGGAGGACGGCAAGTCCAGGATTACCTTTTTTTCGTGGGTCAATCTGAATCGGATGGAAGGGTTGGCCATGGCGAGACGGGAAAGGACCGTCAGGATATGAGAAAATTCGGTTGCCGGACTTTTTAAAAATTTGAGGCGTGCCGGCGTGTTGTAGAACAGATGGCTTATTTCCAGCGACGTTCCCTGAGGCGTTGCGGCGACGGCAGCGGCTTTGATCTTGCCGCCCTCGAGTTCGATCACGGTCCCCGAAGAAGCCCCGCGCTCGGCGGTGAGCAGCCGCGCATGAGAAACCGAAGCGACGCTCGAAAGGGCCTCGCCGCGGAACCCCATGGTCAGGACCGCGTCCAGGTCCGCATCGGTCGTTATTTTGCTCGTTGCATGGCGCGTGAACGCGATATGGGCGTCGTCCTCCGACATGCCCGCGCCGTTGTCCGTCACCCGGATGAGCCTCCGGCCCGCCCGTTCGATGTCGACCATGACCTCCGTGGCTCCGGCGTCGATCGAGTTTTCAACGAGTTCCTTCACCACGGACGCGGGCCGTTCCACAACCTCGCCCGCGGCTATTTTGTTAACGACCTGATCGGAAAGGATTTTAATTTGAGCAGACATAAAAGTCAGGAGTCAGGAGCCAGGAGTCAGAAGAAAAATGGAGTAAGTGCTTTTTTTCTGGCCCTGGATGCCCGGCTTTTTTTAGTATTTAATTTTGGCAACTTCCTGATTTGCGACCACGATAACAGCCATTGACTCCGGATGGATATACTTTTTTGCCACGCGCTGCACGTCCTCGCGTGTAACCGCATTGATCAGTCCGGCATATCGGGTCGGATAATCGATCCCGAGGCCGTAGCATTCCACGGAGGTGAGCATGCCGGCGATTTTGGCGGAGGTATCCATGCGAAGCGGAAAACTTCCGGTCAGATAGGCCTTCGCGTCAGCAAGCTCCTTTTCGGAAACCGGCTCATTTTGAATTCTCCGGATTTCTGCAAAGGCTTCTTTGATCGCCTCGTTCGCCGACTCGTTCTTAGTCTGGATCCAGAGCTGGAACGGCCCCGGCTCCTTCTGAGCGGAGAACGAGCTGTGAACGTCGTATGCCAGGCCGCGGTTGTCGCGGATATTGTCCATGAGCCTCGACGAGAACCCTCCTCCTCCCAGAATGTAATTCATGACCGTGGCGGCGTAATAGTCGGGGTTACCCCGGTCGATACCCGGATTTCCCATGGCAATACTGGCCTGGGTGATTTTTTTGTCTATCTTGACCACCAGGGGCTTGTCGAGCGCGGGCGGAGCTGCGTGCGTGGCCGGTTTTTGGGCGCTTTGATTCCATCCTTGAAAATACTCGGACAGCAAAATAACAACCTCTTTTTCCGTCACATCGCCGACCACGGCGACGACGATGTTGTTCGGCCCGTAGAACGACGAATAAAAATCACGGATATCGTCTCGGGTGAGCTTCGGCAGATATGCAGCCACGTCGTCATTCGTCTTTCCGTAGGGATGGCTGCCCATGACCGCCTTGGTGAAAGCCTGGGACGCGATGGCCTCGGGCTCCTCTTTTTGGCGCTGGATCTCCGCAAGCGTGTTTTTCACCTTCCGGTCGATTTCCTTCTGGTCGAAGACGGGATTCATCAGCACGTCGGAGAGCAGGGCGACTCCCTTCCACATGTCCTTCTTGAGCACCCGCAGGCCCGCAGAGGCGAAATCGGACCCGCCGCCTACGGACAGGGACCCGCCGATGAAATCGATTTCGCTGTCGATCTGGCTTGCGGTCCTTATTTTTGTTCCCTGCATGAGAAGGGCCGCCGTGATCGAGGCAAGCCCGGGCTTATCCGCCGGCTCCGTCAGACTCCCGGCCTTGATCGCCATGTTGAGGGTGACCATGGGAATCTCGTGCTTTTCGGAGAGCAAAAGGACCATGCCGTTCTCCAAGACAATGCGCTTGCCCAGCGGCTCCGCATCCGCTTTCGCCGCAAGCAGCGAAAAGCAGAGCAAAAAAGTAAGAAGAAGAGAGTAGCGTGTTTTTTTCATGTTAGTCAGCCTCGTATATGGTTGCTTCGATCAGTTCCGAAAATTAGTCCTTCAACGGTATGAGTATGCCCACGGTCCTGTTGTCCTCGGAGAAATATTCCCTCGCGACACGCTGGACATCTTCCTTGGTGACGGCCCGGATATTATCGACGTACGTTTCGAGCAGTTTTCTGCTCGCGACGGTTTCATACTCTCCCAGGAGCATGGCCTGGTAAAACACCGAGTCCTCACCCATGATGAAACCAGCTTCGATCTGGTTTTTCGCTTTTTTGAGTTCTTCGTCCGCGACCGGGGCGGCTTTGAGCTTGTCCATCTCCTCGTAAATTGCCTTCTCGACTTCTTCGGTCGTTTTCCCCGGCATCACTCCGGCATAGACGTAAAACAGATTAGGGTCGTTCGCGATATTGTCATAGTCGCCGCCCGCATAGAGCGCCAGCTGTTTTTCGTACACCAGCGACCGGTACAGCCGCGAGCTCTTTCCCGACGACAGGACCCCTTGCAAAACCTCGAGCGCGTACGAGTCCTGGCTCTTGAGATCGGGCGTATGATAGCCGGCGAAGACCGCGGGAAGCTCGGCCTGCTTTTTCACGATGACTCTTCGCTCTCCCCGTTGCTTCGGCTCCACAGCGCCAATCAAGGGGATCGCTGGTCCGCGTCGGATTCGTCCGAAATATTTTTCGATCTTCGGGAGGAGAGTCTTTGCATCAAAATCCCCGGCAACGACAATCGTCGCGTTATTCGGCGTGTAATACGTGCGGTAATGATTCGCCAGATCGTCCCGGGTGATATTGTTGATGTCCGCCATCCATCCGATCACCGGCCATTCATAGGGATGGGCCACGAACGCCGTCGCGGTCAGCTGCTCCACCATCGTTGAGGTGGGATCGTCGTCCGTCCTCATCCGGCGTTCCTCTTTCACCACCTCGCGCTCCGACTGGAACTCCTTGGGGTCGATAAGCAGGTTCTGCATCCGGTCGGACTCGAGTTCGAGCGAAATGGCGATCCGGTCCGCGGCGAAGTTCTCGAAATACGCGGTGTAGTCTTTCCCGGTGAAGGCATTGTCATTCCCGCCGTTTTTCATCACCGTCTGAGAAAAGGTCTTGGGCCCGTATTTTTTCGTGCCCTTGAACATCATGTGTTCGAGCAAGTGCGACATCCCCGTGGTGCCGAGCTTTTCATTGCGCGAGCCAACCTTGTACCAGATCTGGAACGTGACCACCGGGGCCTTGTGTTCTTCCTTGAGCAGCACCTTGAGCCCGTTGGGGAGCACCTTTTCGGTAACCTTGAGGTCCTGGGCCAAAACGGGAGCAGAGGTCAACGCCAGTGACAGAACAATCAGAATGATGTGTTTAAGCGTGGGTAGGACAGGCTTCATCCTCTCTTTATTTTTATTCACAGTCGATTTCAGCATACTTCTCCTTGTACTCCCAGGCGCTTGAATATTAATAATCTTCCACGTTGCTTACCAGCCCTCTTTCAACTTTGTTGGGGTTTATTCCCTATCAACCCAACCTGCCAAAAAACAACAACTTGATTTTATTTAGCATTAAAAGCTCAGGTACCCGGTTTATTCAAGGATTACGATCCGCAGGCCGGTCAGCAAAAGCCGTTTGT
>JBGPHF010000165.1:0-5059 GCA_041484215.1 Nitrospirota bacterium | reverse complement strand
TTTTAACATCGTCGATATCCAGGTGCGCGTGATGAACATTGCAGAACCCGTCCCAGGAGATGATCCTCTTCTTCGTCCGTTTCGCCGCATACGCCGAGAGGTTCCGGTCAGGGATGCAGATGACCGTGTCTTCCTTGAGCGAGTTTACCACCTTTACGACATTCGACGAGGTGCAGCAGATGTCGCTCTCCGCCTTGACCGCGGCCGACGTGTTCACATAAGCCACGACCGGGACGCCGGGATGCAGCTTCTTCATGTCCAGGAGCGTGAACTCGTCGGCGAACTCGAAGGCAATGCCCATCACGTTTGTATACAGGTCCCTGCGCGTCTTGCGCGGGCCTTTGACCGTGACCATGTCGGCCATGGGGCAGCCCGCGCCGAGCTCCGGCAGGAGCACCGTCTTGTCCGGCGACAGGATCGAGGCGCTTTCGGCCATGAAATGGACACCGCAGAACACGATTACGTCGTAATCGGTCTTTGACGCGGCGCGGGAGAGTTCGAGCGAGTCGCCGGTGATATCGGCGATGTCCTGTACTTCGGGCCGCTGGTAATTGTGGGCAAGGATGATTGCGTTCAGGTCTTTTTTAAGCCTCAGGATTTTGGCGCGGATGGCTGTACTGTCAGTCTTTTCGGCGGTCATAGGTAGGTTGATAATACAGACAACGGACGCCGGTTGTCAAATGGAAACTGTTTTAAGGGAGAAAAGGGAAGGAGCGGCGGTTTTCGATTACGTCCCGCAGTCGAGCCTTTTGGTTTTTTTGTGGAGGTACATCCTCTCGTCCGCTTCTTTCAGTGCACTGTGGATGCCGGCGCTTTTGCCGTGCGTGGCGCAGCCCATGCTGAAGGAGATATTGCAGCCGAAGGCGTCGGACGATTCCCGGTTCCATTTTTCAACCGCGTTCAGCAGTCTCTCCGCCATGCTCGAGGACTTTTGGTTGTCGGCGTTCATCATGAGGATGAGGAATTCGTCCCCGCCGAACCGAAATACCAGGTCTGTTTCCCGCACGGTATTTTTTAAGATGCCCGCGGTCTCCACGAGGATACTGTCCCCGGTAAGGTGCCCCAGGGTATCGTTGATCCGCTTGAAATTGTCAAGGTCGATCATGATAAAGGAAAGCTGTTCCTCGGTTCGCGCGCACCGGGCCGCTTCCCGTTCTATGACTTCGTTGAAAAAGTGTCTGTTATACAGGCGGGTCAGGGGGTCCCGGATGGCCAACTGGTGGAGTTTGACCGCTTTATCCTTCAGGAAGGAAATGAGCGTATTGATGTTCTCATAGAGCCGTCTGGCCGGCTGATCGGTTATGGCGCGGAACACGTCGCACTCGAAACAGGTGCCGTACTTCTTCGCGAACTCCCCCTGAATAGTGCCCCCGCAGAAGGTGCCGACCGTGAGCCAGCAGCGATAGTCTTCGCTTTTATACGCGGGACATTCTTTTTTCTCGCAGCCCTTTACGTTCCAGCAGTGAATAGGCTCGAATTGCTTGGACAGGGAACTCCATTTTTCCATATCAAAGGAAGTATCGACGGCGTCGCGTATGAACTTTTCGATATCCTGGTTGAGAGCATTTAAAAAAGCGGTTGTATTTTGCCCCGGTTTTTGTGGTGTGCTCATTGTACGTCCTCCCATAAGAGACACTTCTTGAATCGGTAGTTAAATTATACCAAAAAAAACATAAATAGCAACAAAAAATAGTTTGAAGTGAGTGCATTTGTTTCATCGGCTAAGTTCTTGGCGCGCTACTGCAGCGGAAGTCAGGCTTTTTTGTTGCGCAAAAAAACGATTTCAGGTATCCTGCCCTCGTGAATAACACTTCTCGTTTTCTCTCAGGCTTCATTTCCATCATCGGCAGGCCGAACGTGGGCAAATCCACGCTTCTGAACGCGCTTTTGGGCGAGAAGATAGCGATCATCTCCGACAAGCCGCAGACCACGCGGAACAGGATCCTCGGCATCGTGAACCGGCCCGGCGCGCAGCTCGTGTTCATGGACACCCCGGGCATCCATAAACCCATGCATAAGATGAACGAGTTCATGGTCAAGACCGCGCTCGCCACGTACAACGAGGTGGACGTGATCCTGATGCTCGTCGAGGCCACGGAGCAGCCGGGCGGGGGAGACCGGTTCATCATCGAGACCCTAGCCCAAGTGAAGACGCCGGTCTTTCTGTTGGTCAATAAAATCGACCTTATCAAAAAAGAGGCCTTGTTGCCGCTGCTTCAGGAGTACGGCAGGCTCTACGCCTTCGCCGAGATAATTCCCATTTCCGCGCTCAAAAACGATCTCGGAGGGCTGCTCGACGCTATCGTGAAGCGCCTGCCCGAGGGGCCGCACTATTTTCCCGACGACCAGCTCACGGACCAGCCCGAGCGGTTCGTCGTGAGCGAACTCATCCGGGAAAAGATCTTCGAATTGACCAAGGAAGAGATACCGTACTCGACCGCAGTGGTCATCGAGGAGATGAAGGAAGAGCCGGAAATCACACGGATCACCGCGATCATCTATGTGGAGCGGGACTCGCAAAAGGGCATCTTGATCGGGAAGGGCGGGGTCATGCTGAAAAAGATCGGCACGCTCGCCCGTCTGGACGCGGAAAAGCTCCTGGGCGTCAAGGTCTTCCTCCAGCTCTGGGTCAAGGTGAAGAAGGGCTGGCGCGAGGACGAGCGCATGCTCAAGAACCTCGGGCTGGTGTCGGAAGAGTAGGGCAAATACTAAATTCGAAGCTCTAAATTCTAAATAGTGTTGAAACATCAGAGGAAAATGTTCATAACTATTTCGGGCTTTGAATTTTGAAATTGTTTAGAGTTTCGATATTAGGATTTAGAGTTTGAAGGAGTAAGATATGCATGCACTCATAGACTGGCTGGTAGCGACCATCGGGGCGCTCGGCTACCCCGGCATCTTTCTGCTCATGGCCATGGAGAGTTCGGTCATTCCCATCCCGAGCGAACTGGTCATGCCGCCAGCCGGATACTTGGCCCAGCAGGGCCAGATGAACATGGCCGTCGCCATCCTCTGCGGCACCTTCGGCAGCCTCGTGGGCGCCTACGCGAACTACTACGCGGCCCACTATCTCGGAAGACCGCTCATCCTCAAGTACGGCAAGTACGTCTGGATCACCGAACAGAAGTTCGCGAAGGTGGAGCGCTATTTCAAGGACCACGGCGAAATTTCGACCTTTATCGGCAGGCTCCTGCCCGTGGTGCGCCACCTCATATCATTGCCCGCCGGCCTCGCGGGCATGAACCATCTGAAGTTCTCCCTTTACACACTGCTCGGCGCGGGGCTCTGGGTCACGGTCCTGACCTTGATCGGATATCTCATCGGCGCGAACCAGGAGCTGATCATGAAATACTCGCACCAGGCCGTGATCGGCGTGGTGGTCCTGAGCGCTACGATTGCTGCGGTGTATGTTTGGAACCACAAGAGGAAAAATGCCAAGTTTTTGGATGAAAATCATAATTCATGAAATGATGTTTCATGGAAGAGTTGCAGTAGTGCCTGCCATACAGATGCAGGAAATAACAAAAGCCGGTCCGAAAGTGAAGCAATTCATCTTTAACCGGCTTTTTTAATTCACAACCGAATTAGGGGGCCATGGCAACGCTGGACAAATGACGACGGCTAAAGGTACTCGGAGGTGATGAAGACAAAACGGGCCGCTGTGTTCCCTGAATTACTCCCCATGCATGAACTGAACTTGCTGAACCAGAAGCGGTATGCCGTCACGGCATGGTTCTACGATATCCTTGATTTCCCCTGGGAACTCCAATACCGGAAATGGCGGCCCGGGCTCCTGGGCGACCTCCGGGGAGAAGTGCTTGAAGCAGGGATCGGGACCGGCAGGAACCTGAAGTATTACGCGCCCGGAGTGAACCTGATTGCCGTGGACTTCAGTCCCGCCATGCTGAAAAAGGCATCGAAACGCTGCCGAGATGCCGCGTGTACCGTGCGTCTCGTTCATGAAGATGCGTGCAGCATGGAATCCGTTCCTTCCCACAGCTGCGACTGGGTGGTGGCTTTTTTCCTCTGCTGCGTCCTGCCCGAAGAGCTTCAGGGCCAGGCGATCGCCGAGTTCGCGCGCGTGCTCAAGCCGGGCGGCGGGTTCCGGCTCCTGGAGATGCGGTATTCGGAAAAGCCTCAGTTGAAAAAGCGACAGGACCTGTTTGCGCCCTTTGTCGAAAGGGTGTACGGCGCGCGTTTCGACCGGAACACTCTTAAGCATGTTCGGGAAAACCCCGACCTGACCGTAACGGGAACGCGCTTTGTGAAGCACGATACCTATATGCTGATCGAGGGCGTGCGCGGGAAATGATCCGGCGTATCTATTTACATTCCTGAAATAAGAGAAGGAGAATTTCATGACGGAGAAACAGAGCGCATCACCGGAGAGTGAAAAAAAAGGAGTCAAACACGTTGCATGGGGGATCGCCATTGTCCTCCTGTTCGTACTGGCGTTCGGCGTCATCGTGCAGCTGCTCTGGAACTGGCTGATGCCCGGGATCTTCGGGCTCAGGACCATCACATTTCCGCAGGCCATCGGGCTGTTGCTCCTGTCCCGGTTGCTCTTCGGACGCGTGGGCCAGCGCCGCGATCACGCCGGGTACCTTACTGGAAAATACGGGTTCCGCAACCTCTTTGGTCGGGGATGCTGTCAGGAGAGCGCTTCCAACGACGTCGTCAATAACTGAGGAAAGGCGCTGATCACGCCGCGTCACAGCCGTTACTCTTCTATGCGAAAGTTCACGAAAAAACGGACCAAAAAAGCCGGCCTTCCCTCGGGGACTCTTGTATATACCGGGGAGAAGAGGGATGAACAGGTCAAGATCCACGTGATCAGTTTCGACGAATCGAACTTTCAGGAGTCGGAACTGGCTTCCGTGGACGCCTGCATCCCGTACAAGGACAAACCGGGGGTGACCTGGATCAACGTGGACGGCGTTCATAATGTACCGCTGCTCGAAAAGCTCGGCGACTGCTTCGGCCTCCACCGGCTCGTGATGGAAGACATCGCGAACACGGACCAGCGGCCCAAGACAGAGGACTACGGCGACTATCTCTA
>JBGPHF010000164.1:0-5069 GCA_041484215.1 Nitrospirota bacterium | reverse complement strand
GGTTAAGGTCCCGGTTCAGGTTGAGTGTTGTTTAGCCTCAGCGTAAGCACAAATATTTTGTGGTTTCAAAAAGAGGTATTTTCTTGAAGCTTGAAGAACGGGATAAAAAGTTTCTCATTTACGGCGGACCCGTAGCGCTGATTCTGTTGTTCGCGATCATGCTGCGGCCGATCTACGCCGAGCTCGACCGCAAGCGGGAGCGCATCCCGAAGATGGAGCGCGAACTGGCCGAGATGCGCGTGCTCAAAGACCAGTACCTGGAGATGCAGCGCCGTCTCCAGGAGGCGCAGACAGCGGCGGCGCGGCGCGGACCGCTCCTTACGGAGATCGAGAACGTCACCAAGCGGGTGAACCTGAGCGGCAAAATCGTTTCGCTGAAGCCCCAGGCGGGCGTACAGACCGGCACGTTCAAGGAAAGCATCGTCGAGATCAAACTCGAAAACGTCACGCTCTACGACGTCGTGAATTGCGTGAACCAGCTCGAGAACGCCACGCTCCGCATCCGGAAGCTTTACCTCAAGCCCCGCTTCGACAATCCGAAACTCTTGAACTCCACTATTCTCGTATCGAGCGCGGGGTAGGCCATGGTCGATCGAAAGACGCTCCTCCGATGGCTGCTGCTCTTCCTGTATTTTACAGCCGCGTTTTTCCTTTTTCTCCTCGTTCTTTTTCCGTTTGACCGGGTAAAAGCGAGGCTGGAAACGGAATTTCGGCTGCGCACGCCCCTGGAGCTGAACGTTGCCAAGATGTCTCCCCGATTCTTCAACCGCTTCGTGCTCTCGGACGTCGTCGTCAGCGGCCCCACGGGAAAAGTCCTGTTCGAAAGCAAGGAAGTCCATACGTCCGTGTCGCTCTTTGATTTGCTTCGCGGAGTGCTCACGTTGAAGATGCAGGCAGGCGCTTATGGCGGGGACATGCTGATCAGCGCCCAGCAAGGTCCGGGAAGGCAGTACCTGATGATCGACGCCGACGGACTGGATCTCGCGGCTTATCCGGCCCTGAAGGAGTTCGGACTCCGGCTCTCGGGAAAGCTGGGAGGAAATTTCGAGCTGAACGGAGATACGGGAAAAGGGCGTCTCTGGCTCAAGGGACTGACCTCCCGGGAGCTGAAGGTCAAAGGCTTTCCGGTCCCCGATCTGGACTTCGATAAGGGATGGATCGAGGCCGAGCTCCGGGGCGACCGCTTAACCATGAAAAAAGTGGAGCTCGACGGCAAAGACCTCACCCTCCGCGTGTCGGGAGACCTCGTGCTTCGGGAACGGGGTACGCTCAACCTCACGATAAAACTGAAACCCTCGGAGCGGCTGGCCCATGAGCAATCCGGGCTGGTGTCTTTTCTGCAAAAAAAGGACGCCGACGGGTTCTACCAGATCGGCCTCGGAGGACTGCTTTCCGAGCCTGTGCCGAGATTCTAAAAAAAACAGCCGGCCTGCTGGCCGGCTGTTTGTCACGCTCAAACTTTCCCTCTTCTCTTGCCTAACCCATCAGAACCTGAGCGCAAGGTCCACCGACCCCTCGCCCTGACGCTTCTTGAAATCATAGCCGGCGCCGATATCCAGGCGCAAAGCGAAAAACCTTAGCCCGAGACCGGCGGTGTACACGGTTTTTTCACCGCTCACGGCCGTATTCTTGTTCGCGCCCAGGCGCACGTTGAAATATTCGCCCAGAAAGGTTTTTTCCAGGCCGATTGCCGCTATTCTGCTCTCATAGCCGGGGACGAGGGTATTGTTCTTCGTCAAGTCACAGTCGGCGGCGAGCGTGAAGGTCTTGTACGGAAGCCATGCGACGCCCGCGCGATACTGGGGCTTGAATTTTATTTCATCGAGGCTGACCGTCGTTGCAACGTCCCCCGAGGGCTGTTTCTGGGACATCATGCCCTGGACGGGAAACGTCGGACCGTTCAGGTCCCTGCCGACGACGCCGACGCGGAAGGTCGGGGCGGGAGCGACGATCAGACCCGCGTCGAGGGACGACTTCACCGTATCGAGTTTGCTGCTCTTCAGGTCGTCGACGAAGGTGCTGAACGTATTCGACTTCAAGGTCGTCGAGTTGACGTAAGTTGACGCGTAGATCCTCTTCGCGTTGACGCCGATAAAAATTTTTTCACCGAAGGACATCGCGTACGAAATCGCCGGCTCCTTGACCACGATGCCGATGCCGGTCACGGCGGAGTCGTTGTTCCCGACGAAGTCGGGATTCGGAACAGGCCCCGGCAGGACCGGACTCGAATCCAAATGCAGCGTATCGATGGTCGGATACAAACCCGCATACGCTAGCCCGATGCCGCTGATCGCGATGGCTGATTTGGAGAATGGGACGGAGATGAAGAGCCCGGCGGAGGCGTCTATGTCCGCTCCCGTTTTCGGTTTGTCCAGTCCCTGTAACAAGGAGATCGTTTCGTCGATCGCCGCGGGGTCATTGGCCTGGACCTGCGCGTTGATGTCGTTGAGCTGGGACCAGGTGTTCTTCAATCCCACGTGGTCGGAAGCGCCGGCCTCGACCGGGACTCGGATGTCCACCTTCCGGAATACGGCGAGCGCCGCCGGGTTCCAGTACACGGCAGTCGAGTCATTGACCGCGGCAACCGATGCGCCGCCCATGCCGAGCGCCCGGGGACCCACGACGGAGAACTGCTCGGCATGAGTCAGTACGGGCGTCAACAGGAACAGCGCGGCAACTGCCCTCATCAAGATTTTTTTCATGAAGTTTCCTCCTTGCTGAGTTAATACCATTACTCAAGAATAGCGGGACGCCACTCAGTTGTCAAGAAATTACCCGGGAAGTTTCGGTTTGACATTCGCGCACTGAATCAATAAAATGACAGCATTATGATGAAACCTAAAGCGAAAACCATCTACGTCTGCCAGTCCTGCGGCACGCAGTCGCCGCGGTGGATGGGCAAGTGCCCTGACTGCGGCCAGTGGAACACCATGGTCGAGGAGCGGGTCGAGAAGCCGAAAGAGCTGGGTTCCGCGCGGCGCAAGGACGGCTCGGAGCCGCTGCTCCTGGGCGATATCCAGACGCGGGACGAGGACCGCTTCGTCACGAAAATCGGAGAGCTCGACCGGGTCCTGGGCGGCGGCATCGTCGCCGGCTCCGTGGTCCTGATCGGCGGCGATCCCGGCATCGGCAAATCCACGCTCGTGCTCCAGATGCTCCGGCAGGTGTCGGAGCTTCGGGGCAAGGCGCTCTATGTTTCGGGCGAGGAGTCTCCCGCCCAGATCAAGATGCGCGCGACACGCCTGGGCGTCAAGACCGACAACCTTTACGTGCTTGCCGAGACGCAGCTCGAGGATATTATTCACGCGGCGGACGGGCTCCAACCCCAGGTTCTGGTCGTTGACTCGGTCCAGACCGTATTTACCTCGGAGCTTCCCTCCGCGCCGGGCAGCGTGGGCCAGGTGCGCGAGGTTTCGGGCAGGCTCATGCTCCACGCCAAGCGCACGGGCATGCCCACCTTTCTCATCGGCCACGTGACCAAGGACGGCGCCATAGCGGGGCCGCGCGTGCTCGAACATATCGTGGACACGGTGCTCTACTTCGAGGGCGACAAAGGACACTCTTTCCGCATCCTCCGCGCGGTCAAGAACCGCTTCGGCTCCACGAACGAGATTGGCGTGTTCGAGATGAAGGAGAGCGGCCTTGCCGAGGTGGCAAATCCTTCGGAGATTTTCCTTGCCGAGCGGCCGGCGGACGCCACAGGCTCGGTTGTGGTCTCGTCACTTGAAGGCTCGCGGCCGATCCTCGCCGAGCTTCAGGCGCTTGTCGCCCCGTCGAAGCTCGCCATGCCGCGCCGGACCTGCATCGGTGTGGACTTCAATCGTGTTTCTCTTCTTCTTGCGGTTCTTGAAAAACGCGTGGGCATGCACCTGATGGGCATGGACGTGTTCGTGAATATCGTCGGGGGCCTCAAGATAGACGAGCCCGCGGTCGATCTCGGCATCATTGCCGCTGTTGCGTCGAGCTTCCGCGAAAAAGCGGTCAACGCCCAGACCGTGGTCATGGGCGAGGTGGGCCTGGCCGGCGAGGTGCGGGCCATCAGCCAGGCAGAGGCCCGGATTAAGGACGCGGCAAAGCTCGGGTTCACGCGCTGTATCCTGCCGCAACTCAATGTCGAGAAGATGGAGAAGACCCCTGCCATGAAAAAAATGGAGCTTTTGGGCGTGCGCACCGTGGATGAGGCGATGGAGAGGCTGTTCTGAAATGGAGACGGCGCATGTGAACAGTGTTGTTTAAAGTCGAAGCAGCGCTCTGCGCGGAATGTTCTCTGGCGCTCAGGCGGTTCATCGGCAACATGGACGGCGTGGAGTCCATTGAGGTGAAACAGGGAAAAATCGCTGTCAGGTTCGACGAGAACGAGCTCGACGAGGAAAAGCTCTCGAAGATTACCAAAGATAGTATCGAGCGCCTCGGGTACCTGGTCGAGGAGTAGAACTCGGCTGAGCAGGAAGGTCGGTCTCTTTTTAATACGTTTGTCAGATAGTAGAATTGCAACAGTCCCCAGGGCAGCACTCCAAATCCGTTCCTTGAAGTTTCCCGATAGACTTCCAACATACTGACTTCTCGACTATTTGTCCGCTCGTCGCACTGGCCCGCCTGTTGCACTATAATGCAGTGAAATAGGCTATAATATTATTTTTAGGAAGCGGGCTGACGCGAGGGCAGAAGGCATGGAAACGAGGTGAACCTGCATGCGTTTCGGCACAATCTATCATTGTGGAGATCTTAATCACCGTCGTATTCTCGTGAAAGGAGGGGAACATGAAGCTCAAAGAGGTGAAGGCTATTGCAAAGGTAAAAGGAATACAAGCTGGCAATTTGGAAAAGACGGAACTTATTAGGGCGATCCAGAAGGCCGAGGGGAATTTTGATTGTTACGGGTCCGCAGCATCGGGAAACTGCACCCAATCCGGCTGTCAATGGCGGCAAGACTGTCTGTCGGTATCGGCTGGCAAATAAAAAGTCGACAGCCGGAACGTGAACATGACCAACGAGAGCGAAATGACACACACCTGCTCCATGCACCCCGATATCAGGCAGCTGGGTCCCGGTGTGTGTCCGGAATGCGG
>JBGPHF010000163.1:0-5084 GCA_041484215.1 Nitrospirota bacterium | reverse complement strand
GACAAGGCGCTCCAGTTGTCCAGTCCAGGCAGCACGTAGCTGAAAAGCTGTTTCCCCTCGGATGTTTACCCGTCACTAATCACAACTTGATTCTGTTCGGCCAGGTGTAGATATTCATCCGGTCTCCGCGCGCGAAGCCGATGAGCGTGATGCCCATGTCCTCTGCGTAGCTGATTGCCATGCAGGACGGCGCCGCCCGGCTGATCAGGATGGGGATCCGGTTTCTGCCTGCTTTGGTCATGATTTCCGAAGTGACCCTGCCGCTCGTCACCAGGACCTTGTTCTCGATCGGCACGGCTTGCAGGAACGCCTTCCCGATCAGCTTGTCCACGGCGTTATGCCTTCCGATATCTTCCGAAAAAAACAGGAGCTCCTTGCCGTCCGAAAGCGCGGCGCTGTGAACGCCGCCGGTCTCCAGGTAGAGCGAGGAAATGTTCCGGAACTTTTTGAGCAGCCTTCGTATATCTTCGAGACCCATGAGCTGTCCTGTACCATCGATTCTGCTGTCAACGGACGTCCGCTCATTGGTAAAGGTGATGCCTTTTCCGCAGCCCGACGAAATGGTACGTTTTTCGAACAGTTCTTTGAAGTCCTTCGGGAGATCGGAAAGCTCGATCCGCACCGTGGCCTCGCGTTCATCGACGTCAAGCGCCTTGATGGATGCTTTTTCGCGGAGCAATCCTTCTGAAAGGAGAAAGCCGACGGCGAGTTCCTTGAGCTCGGCGGGGGTGCAGAGAAGAGTTACGAGCGGTTCGTTATTCAGTACCAGCCTGACCGGGAGTTCAGAGGCAATTTCATCGATGGCCCCTTCGACGGTATCGCCGGAGATTTTCAGGATCAGTGCTTCACGCTTGGTTTCCACAAAACGAATATAGCACGGGGCATGGGATGTTGTAAAGCGATACTCGGTCCGTAAAAAAGGCCCCCGGACGGCGTCCGAGGGCCTTTCAAAGTATCAAGCGTTGACTTAGAAATTAATGTTCAGCCTGGCGGAATATTCCTTTATGTTCGAAAAATCGCCTTCCAGTACGAGGTTGACGAAGGGAAAAATTTTCACTTTCGTCCCGACGAAGAACTTGCCTTTCCTGATGTCTTCTTTCTGAAGCAGGGTGAGCGCGGTGAGCGTGGCATGAGGATCGCTCGTTATCCATACCTCTCCGGCGCCGGCATAGGGAGTGAATATCAGGATGCCTTTGCTGATGGAAAGGTCGAGAGACTTCGTCGAAATATCGAGCGCGGTCAGTCCGGAGAGCTTGGTATAGGCCCCGCGGACGGCAATCGCGGGAAGCGCGATATTGCCGCTCATGAGCGCGTATTTCAGTTCATATCCCACGAGCTTGATATCGCTGCTCGGAACGCTTGCATAGCTTACCCCAAGGTCAATGGGGATGATCGGGAGTCCGATTTGGACGTGGACCCGGGGCAGTATGATCGCGTTCGGGAGATCGCCGGCGCCGCTTGTTGTTGTGGCAACGATGTCGGTCATTTTTGAATAATACGTTCTGCTTTTGTCGAGCTTGACGTACGACGCTTCCACGCCGGCATCGAACCCGGGGAGCTTGTCTCCGAGCGGGGCCGCGGGCGAGAGAGGTATATAGCTCAGGGCCATGCCGAAATCCCTGCTGAAGGACTTGAAATCCTCCTGGTTTAAATTATCGATGTTGATATCGGTTCGGGCAGCCAGGGCAGGTGATGCGATGAAGAGCAGGAGCAGAACGGTGATCAGATTTTTTTTCATGCAAATCCTCCTTAGGGTAATCGAAAAAATCAGGCTTGCGGGCCGGTGTGCCGCGCTTTTTGTAACAGTATCAAAGCAAGGTGTTTTTGTCAAGATTTTTCAGGGGAATTCCCGGATTGAACGGACGAAGGGAAGCCCATCGCGGGGGGGGGCGAAAAACCTTGACTCTGGTGCGACGGTGTGTTACTTATTTTAAAAGCACCACGGATGAGCGCGCCCAGGTATACTACCTGGGCTGCCGCGACATTCAGATGCTCTAGGCGAGAAGAGGAGCCTGTTCCCATGCACATTCCCGACGGTTATTTAGGCCCGGCAACATACGGCACGATGTTCGGACTGACGGTCCCGTTCTGGGCCTTCGCGTCGTGGAAAATGAACAAAACGCTTAAGGCGCGCCAGGCGCCTCATCTTGCGCTCGGGGCGGCCTTTAGTTTCGTGATCATGATGTTCAACATTCCCCTGCCTGGAGGGACCACCGGGCACGCAACGGGTACGACGCTGATTGCCATTCTGCTCGGTCCCTGGGCCGCCGTCATAGCTGTTTCCACGGCGCTCATCATCCAGGCGCTCCTGTTCGGAGACGGAGGCATAACGGCGGTCGGGGCGAACTGCTTCAATATGGCCGTTGTCGGCGGCCTCGTGGGCTACGGAGTGTACCGCCTCGTCTCCGCGGGATCCGACCGATTGAGCAAAAGACGGCTGATCGCCGGCGCAATTGCGGCTTACGTGGGTCTCAATGCTTCGGCCTTACTAACGGCAATCGAGCTGGGGATTCAGCCGATTCTTGAAAGGTCAACGTCGGGCCAGCCGCTGTACGCGCCGTACCCGCTTTCAGTAACGATACCGGCGATGGCTTCGGGACATTTGTTCCTGTTCGGTTTCGTTGAGGCGGCGTTAACGGTGTTGGTGCTGAAATATTTTCAAAAAAACGAACCTGGCATGCTGTGAAGAGATAAGAGTAATATTTTTATGACCACGGTAAAAAAACTTTGGATCTGCATCGGGGTCCTGGCGCTCCTGTCGCCCTTCGGTCTGCTCATTCCGGCACTATTCGGCGCGGGCGGGGCTTGGGGGGAGTGGAGTCTCGAGGAAATAAAGAAATCGATCGGTTATTTACCCGAGGGAATGAAGAGGCTCGGACACCTCTGGGGTTCTCCGATGAAAGACTATGCCGTGCCCGGACAACCCGGGAGCCCGGCGCGCAAGGGTCTGGGATATATGCTCAGCGCGTTTCTCGGCGTCGGGTTTACCGCCTGCTTGGCGTATTTGCTTGCCAGGGCGCTCGGACGCAAAAATAAATGAGCGCGCCCGCGTTCGGAGGAGTTCAGATTGCCTCGCTCCAGATTTCTCGATAAGACTTTATTGACCGTGGCCCGGGTTGCGGAGCAGTCGCTCTTTTCCGATACCTTCTCTCATCGGTCCGGCCTGCTGCAAGCGCTCGATGTCAGGCTGAAGCTGCTCACGTTTTTGTTCATCATCATCGTCATCAGCGTCCTCCATACGCCGGAAGCGTTATGGCTGGTGTATGGATCCAGCATTCTCCTGGCAGCGTGGTCGCGGATACCCATTGCGTTTTTTCTGAAGAGGGTCTGGCTGTTCGTACCCTTGTTCTCCGCGGCGATCGTCCTGCCCGCGCTTCTTAATATCGTCACGCCGGGAGAGCCGTTGCTGGTACTCCTGAAGTTCCCTCAAGCGCACACCTGGGGACCATTCACGCTGCCGGCGGAAATAGCCGTCACGCGTCAGGGGTTTTGGGGCGGGATTGTTTTTGTTTCCCGGGTTGCGGCTTCAGTGTCTTTTGCCGTGCTCTTTACCCTGACGACGAAGTGGTCGGATGTCTTCTCCGGACTCCGTTCGCTTTTCGTCCCCAAGGTGTTCGTGGTGACGCTCAGCATGACCCACCGGTATCTCTTCGTCGTTCTCCGGCTGGTCCAGGACATGTACCGGGCGCGGAAGAGCCGGACGATCCGGCCCTTATCGCCCGAGGCGGACCGGAACTGGACCGCTTCCCGCATCGGTGTGACGTTTAAAAAATCCGTGGACCTGAGCGAGGATATCTATAAAGCGATGCTGTCCCGGGGCTTTCACGGCGAGTTCCGTTCGGCGCGGAGTTTCCGCGCTTCAGCGCTTGATTATCTCTGGCTCGTGACAGTGCTTGCGATAGGTGGTATACTGCTGGTGCTCGAGAGGGGAATAGTCCGGCCATGAATGTGTTCACCCTGCAGAACGTTACCTACGCCTATTCCGTCGCTGTGCCGGTGCTCAACGACCTGACCGTGAACTTTCCCGCGGGCGAGCGAACCGTCATCCTCGGAGCGAACGGCACGGGCAAGTCCACGCTTCTTGCTTTGCTCGACGGTCTCGTGTTCCCGAAGTCGGGCTCGATCAGCGCCTTCGGAAAGCCGTTGTCCGAGGAGGCGCTCGAAGACCGAGTTTTTTCCATGGATTTCCGGAAGCGGGTGGCGCTCGTGTTCTCGAACCCCGATGTGCAGCTTTTCTCTTCCACGGTTTGGGAGGAAATAGCTTTTGGGCCTCTGCAGCTGGGTTTCGGAAAGCCGGAGGTAGAAGGGATCGTCGAAGGCCTGCTCACTTCACTGCGCCTGGCGGAGCTGCGCGACCGGGCGCCCTACACGCTGTCCGACGGTCAGAAAAAGAAGGTTGCCATCGCGTCGAGTCTTGCCACCGATCCCGACGTGCTCCTGCTCGACGAGCCCACGAGCGGCCTCGACCCGCGCACCCAGGTATGGCTCATCGAATTGCTGAACGAACTGCATCAAAAAGGGAAGACGATCATCTCGGCCACCCACGATCTCGCGATCGCCGCGGACATCGCTGATCGGGCCGTGGTGTTTTCCGAAGACCATGCCCTTGCGGCGGACGGCCCGCTGCGGGAAATACTGAGCAATGATGATCTGCTGCTCGGAGTAAACCTGATCCACGAACACGCTCATTACCACGGGAACCAGACTCATGTCCACCGTCACGGCCATTTCGGCCATATCCATGCGAACGGAGGCGCCATGCACGACACGCACAAAGGACATCACGCGCACAGCCACACTCACGATCATGAGCGCGGGCAGGGCGATGAGATTTTGCGCAAGCTGCAGGTCATGCTTGAACACTGGATCGAACACGGCGACAGCCATGCCGATACGTACAAGGAATGGGCGACTAAGGCCATCGAGGCCGGGGAGGAAGAGATCGCCAAGGAGATCCGTCTTGCCGTGGACGATAACGAGTCGGTTAAAAACCATCTCAAGCGGGCCAAGGCGATCCTTGCGGCGAAGCTGGTGCTCCGGAAGTAAAAGAGTGACGAGGGACGAGAGACGAGGGACGAAGGACG
>JBGPHF010000162.1:0-5115 GCA_041484215.1 Nitrospirota bacterium | reverse complement strand
CTCGTGGGCAGGAACGGCCACGGCAAATCGACGCTCTTCCGCATGATCCTGGGAGAGGAGCACGCCGATGCCGGCAAGATCACGGTCCCTTCGGGCTATACTATCGGCCACCTGTCCCAGCACATTCACTTTACCGAAGACACCGTGCTCGGCGAAGCGTGTCTGGCGCTTCCTGTAAACGAGGACCACATCGACGAGACATACAAAGCCGAAGCGATCCTCCACGGCCTTGGGTTCACCAACGATGACTTCGACCGTCCGCCTTCATCGCTGTCCGGCGGCTACCAGGTGCGCCTGAACCTTGCCAAGGTGCTCGTGTCAGAGCCGAATCTCCTGCTCCTGGACGAGCCCACGAACTATCTCGACATCGTCTCGGTACGCTGGCTTACCCAGTTCCTCCGCGCCTGGAGAAACGAGATGATCATCATCACCCACGACCGCGAGTTCATGGACAGCGTCACGACCCACACGATGATCATACACCGCTGCAAGATGCGCAAGGTCGCGGGCGGCACGCAAAAGCTCTACGACCAGCTCCTGATGGAAGAGGAAATCTACGAAAAGACCCGCCAGAACGACGATAAAAAACGGAAAGAGGTGGAGCAGTTCATCAACCGCTTCCGGGCCCAGGCCACCAAGGCGAGCGCCGTCCAGTCGCGCGTCAAAGCCCTGGCCCGGCATGAAAAGCTCGACAAGCTCGAGGAAATAAAATCGTTGGACTTCAAATTCCGGTCCGCGCCCTTTGAAGCGAAATGGCTCATGACCGTGGAAGACCTTTCCTTCGGGTTTACCCCGGACGGGCCGAAACTGATCGAGGGGCTTTCCTTCGCGGTCGGGAAAAAAGACCGCGTCGCGGTGATCGGAAAGAACGGCAAGGGCAAAACCACGCTCTTGAACCTGCTGGCCCGGGAAATGGCGCCAACCGGAGGCGAGGTGAAGCACCACCCGAACACCAAGATCGCCTACTTCGGACAGACCAACATCAATCGTCTGCGGCCGGACAAGACCGCGCTCCAGGAGATCATGGACGCGCACCCGGACTACGCGCAAGGCGAGTCCCGCGCGATCTGCGGACTGATGATGTTCGAGGGCGACAACGCGTTAAAAAAAGTGAGCGTGCTCTCGGGTGGGGAAAAGAGCCGGGTGCTTTTGGGCAAGCTTCTGGTCCAGCCGGCCAACCTGCTGATGCTCGACGAACCCACGAACCACCTGGACATGGAATCCATTGATTCGCTCATCGAGGCCATCGAAGTATTCGACGGGGCGGTTATCATCGTGACCCACAGTGAGTTGATGCTCGAAGCCCTGGCAACCAAGCTGATCGTCTACGATAACGACACGGTATCGATCTTCGAAGGCACCTATCTCGATTTCCTTGAACGCGTGGGCTGGAGCGACGAGGGCGGGGTGCGGGTAAAGAAAGGGAAAAAGCAGGAGGCCGACAGGAACGGAAACCGGAAAGACACCAAAAAGCTTCGCACCGGCGTCGTTGCCGATAAATCAAGGGTCTTGGGCGCGCTCAAGAAGAAGATCGCGGAGCTTGAGGAGCGTATCACGAAGCTTGAGTTCGACGTGGAGCAGGACACGCAGAAGCTCCTGGAGGCGTCGGTCAAGGGCGAGGCCCTGACCATCAAGAAGCTGTCGCAGGCCGTGCGCGACAACAAGGCCAGGATCGAAAAACTCTTTAACGAACTCGAAACCGTGACGAACGAGCACGACGCGAAGGCAAAAGAATTCGATCAGCAGTTAAGCGAGCCGGCGGAGATTTCGTAAGTAAAGAGCTAAAGGGGAAAAGTTTTGCCCTTCGTTGCCTTATCCAACTCCTGTTTGATCGCCATAGCGTCGCCTCCCACCGAACAATCCGTAATTTTCAGACAGCGATATCCCTGGTAATCTGATCCTTGATGTACCGACGGATGAAATCACGGTCGGGTTCCGAGATTTCGACGAACTTCATTCCCATGCCGGGCCCCTCGGAGCTGCCGTCGCCCTCGGAATGGGTGTACAGCACGACCGCCTTGGCATGGATCTCTCGCTGGTCGACGGTAATGCGCAGAGGTACGACCGCGTTGCGCGGCGGCGGAGAGAGCGTGCTTATGTAGAGCCCGCCTTCGGAGATCACGGTAGTGCGCTCGGCGTGCTTCGCGCCTCCTGTCGCGCTCCCATCCCCGACAACCACCGCCAGAGATGCATTGAGGCGGATGTTCGCGCGCGGAATGATTTCGGATGCGGCCTGGATCGTTTTGTACAGCACGTCGGGCTCGACGGGCTTGGAAAGACAGCCAGCGCACCCTAGGCGCAGGCACGTGTCCTGCGCTCCCGGATCGTATCTCGAGGTCAGGACGACCACGGGGATCGCCTTGAAACGCGACGAATCTTTCAGTTGTTTGACAAAATTGATTTCCTTCAGATCAGGAAGGGTCAATTCCGCGACGATGATCGAGGGAGGAGCCTGGTCGATCAGCCGCAGCGCGTCGTTCGCGCTCTGCGTTGTCACGACCTTGTATTCGAGCCGCTTGAGCAGCATGGCGTGATAGAAAAGCGTGGTTGCGCTGCTGTCCACGAGCAGTATAGTCCTAGTCTCCCGAGCGCTCATCGCATGTCCTTTGTGCAACGGTCATCCGATCGAAACGGATGTTGCACGTGAAAGCAGTTTAAGCATAACAGCTCTGCTCTCGTTGTCAAGCGCTGCGTGGGATTTCTCTGCCCGATTATTCTTTAAACGTCCAATACGCATTCAGAAAATAATTGATGAGCGTGGCGGGCACGATTCCGGCCGCCTGATGGACCTGCGGGATGCCCGCGGGATTGACCGCCGACAATACAAGAAAAGTGGAATAGCTGACGCCTAAGGCGACGAAGGAGATGATGTTGAATTTCAAGCCGCGGATATGAATTTTGCCGTTAGCATTTCTGTCCGAAAACGTCCAAAAATTATTCAGAAAAAAATTGGCAACAATGGAGACCTCGATCGCCACGGGCGAGGCGAGATACTTGTTCATCCCCAGGTGCATGAGCAGCGTAAACGACGCGAGGTTGACGATTACCCCGACGGCCCCGACAGCGGAAAATTTTAAAAAGGTCCTGCTCCGTTCGAACCTGATCCACCAGGCGTTCAGCATGAATTCGATGACGTCGGAAATGCCCAGTTTCGTCTCGCCGCGCGTTCGGTCCACGAACTCGACGGGAACTTCATGGACAACGGCATGGTTCACGATCGCTTCGTGCAAAAGAGATATCTGGAACGCGTAGCCCCGGACCTTGAGCGCTGCCAGGTCGATCTTCCTGACCACGTCCGCGCGGATCGCGCGGAAACCCGCGGTGCAGTCCCGGACCCGGTACATACCGGCCACGTAACGGGCAAAGACGTTTCCCCACTTGGAGTTCATCCTCCGCAGGAAACTCCAATCTTGGGGAATTTTTCCGCCGGGAACATATCTGCTGCCGATCACGAAATCCGCGCCCTGGTCGAGCGCTTCGATCAAGCGGGGCACGTCCTCGGGCTTATGAGAAAAATCCGAGTCCATTTCCATCACCGCGTCGGCATGGAGCACGTTGATCGCGTGGTTCATGCCTCGCACATAAGCGGCGCCCAAGCCCTGCTTTTGTCCGGTTATCAGGAATAGATTCGGCGCTGCGTTGCTTTCGGTCCTGACAATTTCCGCGGTGCCGTCCGGGGAATTGTCGTCCACGACCAGGATCTGCATGTCGTGCGGGAGCTTCGCGAACTGTTCCCTGAGCGCCCTGATCATGAGCGCGATGTTGTCTTTTTCATTATAGGTCGGCAGAATGACGACGATCTTCATGGGTTCTCCGTTGCGCTCTCTTGAGCAAGCGCTTTTTTGCCGGTGCCGACGGCCTGCTCCCTGAAAAGCCGAGCGAGCACATATACTCCGAAGCACACGGCCAGAAGCGGGGAGAGCCAGACCTGCTCCGCATGAGGCGCGACCAACCGTTCGATGACGCGGCTTGCCACGAGGCTGAGCGTGATCCCCGTAAGGAAAATACCCTCACCGGCCCGTTTCCGTACCAGGAACTCGTCGGCCAGGAACACGCCGATTGCGGGGCCGAGCATGGTGTACGTGTTGTTTTCCGTGCGCGGGCTGAACAGCATCAGGTAGAGCGTTGCGAGGGAGAACAGGTAAAATGACGATCGCGCCGCGCTGCTTCTCAACCGGACAAAGTAGCATAGGCCCAACACGGCAACGGCCGCGGCAAGCCTGAGCCCGGTCTGGAGGGATTCGGGCACATCGATTCCCGTCACACGAAGGGCCGTGAACGGCGTGGTCCAGCCATGGGCCACGACTCCCACGTGAACCGCCGTGGTCATGTTCTGAAAACAAGCCGCGTATTGCGCGACGACATACGACGGGCTTTGGGTCAAAAAGGGAAAAACCGCGAGAGCGAGCATACCCGCGAGCATCCTCCATGTCATTTTCCGTTCGAGCGTGACGACCAGGAGGACCATGACGAGAGAAAGAGGTTTGATCGCCACGCTGAGCGCCAGCCATAAAGTCGCCCACCACCAGCGCCTGCGGGCGAGTTCGACCGCGGCCAAGAGCATCAGCCCGGTCATGAGCAAGGTGGCCTGGCCGTTCCGCGCGCAGTCCCATGCCACGGGGGCGGCAACGAGTGACACGAGGAGAAAGAATTTCCCCTCCGAACGTTCTCCGGCAAGCCGGGCGAAGCCCCAAAGCCCGAAAGCGAACACGCCGATGCTCACGAGCCGCCAGAGCACCTCGCCCATAGAGTGGGGAAGCAGGGCGAAAGGCAGGAAAAGAATCGCGGCCTGCGGAAAATAGGTGAAACCCCCGATGCCGCTCAATTCGTAGATGCGCGTTCCCGAGGCCCAGCTCAAAGCAGCGAACCGGTAGATGTGAACGATCGAGCGGCTGCTATCATGGAGAATGATCGCCGCGGTCGCTAAAAAAAGCACGCCCCAACCGGCCGCCGTATAGGCGTCGGCCCGTCCGGGGCCGGCAATGGTCACACTCCTGATAATTCGGTTAATCGTACTCTTCATGAAAGTATTCGGTCAAACAGCTGCTGATTATATACGGATTGAAACTCCTTTATCAAGCAAATATTTTGATCGACAATTCCGTCTTGACAACG
>JBGPHF010000161.1:0-5124 GCA_041484215.1 Nitrospirota bacterium | reverse complement strand
CAGCACCTTGCCGGCATGCAGTCTTCCGACGTCATCGTCGCGATCAACAAGGACCCCGATGCGCCTATTTTCAGCGTCGCTACCTACGGCATTGTGGGCGATGTCAACGAGGTCCTTCCGGTTATGATCAAGAAGTTCAAAGAGCTCAGAGGCTAGGAACTATTTGGGACGCAGATGAACGCTGAAAAAACGGATCTTAAATCCACCGCTTTTTATCTGCGTTCCCTTTTTGAGGATTGTTGTTCATGAAAATCGCATTCATCTTTCCCGGACAGGGCTCGCAGTACGTGGGCATGGCCAAGGAGTTCCTGGAAAACTTTCCGGAATCGAAAGAAGTCTTCGAAGCCGCGAGCGAGGCGCTCGGCTTCGACTTGAGTCAGCTTTGCCTGCAGGGTCCGGTTGAAAAACTGAATCTCACGGAAAACACACAGCCGGCAATTCTTGCGGCGAGCATCGCCATGTTGCTGCCCTTGGAGCGGCGCGGCCTCACGGCAAGCGCGGCAGCGGGCCACAGCCTCGGAGAATATACGGCGATAACCGCGGCCGGAGGGCTCGCGCTCAAGGACGCAATTGCGCTCGTCCAGAAGCGGGGGCGGTTCATGCAGGAAGCCGTTCCCGAGGGAGCGGGGCTCATGGCGGCTATCCTGGGCATGGAAAGACAGGACGTAGAAAAAACTTGCCTTGAAGCGTCCAAAAATGGTATAGTTGGCCCTGCCAATTATAATTCTCCCGGCCAAATCGTGATCGCGGGCGAGAAAAATGCCGTGGAAAAGGCAATAGAACTCGCGAAAAGCGCAGGCGCAAAAAAAGTGGTCCCTCTTTCCGTAAGTGTTCCCTCCCACTGCGGGATGATGAAGTCGGCCGGCGATCGGCTGGCGAAAGAACTCGATCGAGTCAATATCAATGACCTTCGCATTCCGATCGTGAACAACGCGGACGCGAAATTTTTACGGAGCGCGGCGGAACTCAGGCCGTCGCTCGTAAGGCAGATCAGTTCCCCGCTCTACTGGGAAGACTCAATCAAGAATTTGATCGCCGACGGTTTCGATACCTTTATCGAGATCGGACCCGGCAAGGTGCTGTCGGGACTGGTCAAGCGCATTGCCAAGGACGCCACTATCCTGAACGTGGAAGACCTGAAGAGCATGAACGCGGCGCTGAGCTCCGTCGTCGGGTAATCCCGAACGCGTCTCCGACCGGAGAGGTTGAGCATGGTTACGAGAATCGCTGGAATCATTATGACCGCCCTGGCGGCGGGCATGCTCATCGGTTCCCCACTCGGGGCGAACGCGTCCGGACACGCGGTGAATGCGGCAACGGTAGCCGAGCACCTGGATAAGACCAAGTATTCAAGCGCGGAAATAAAAGCCTATCTAAAAAGCTTGAAGGAAGCCGAGATTACCGCATCGGGGAAGATCGACGAGATTTTCGTCGGCAAAACCGGCAACCGCGTCGTCGTCTTCGTCAAGGCGCCGGGCAGGGGCAAAGAGTTCGTTGTCGATGTGTATATTGATGACGCAAGCAAACTGCACAAGGGCGAGCACGTCTCGTGCAAGGGTGAGTATGTTAAATACAACATGTTTACTCTGAACGGAATCACCCTGAAAAAAGGCAGCTGCTCCGGGAAATAAGGGTATACCGGCGGCGGGACGCCACCAGGAGAAACTCATGAGCATAAGTGGAAAAACAGCCCTCGTCACGGGCGCGGCACAGGGCATCGGCAGGGATATAGCGCTCGCGCTCGCTACCGACGGCGCGGATGTCGCCATCTGCGACGTAAACCTGGAAGCTGCGCAGAAGACCGCGGCGGATATCGAAGCCAAGGGCAGAAAAGCCCTCGCCCTCAAGGCCAATGTGGCCGCATCAACCGAGGTCGCGGCCATGATAGACCAGGTCGTCGAAAAGTTCGGAAAGATCGACATCCTCGTGAACAACGCCGGCATCACCCGGGACGGACTGATCCTCCGGATGAAAGACGAGGACTGGGACCTGGTTTTGAGCATCAACCTGAAAGGCGCGTTTCTGTGCACGAAATCCGCGCTCAAGTACATGTCCAAACAGCGCGGCGGCACGATCATCAACATCGCCTCGATCGTCGGCGCCATGGGCAACGCGGGCCAGGCGAATTACGTGGCATCCAAGGCGGGGCTCATCGGGCTTACCAAGACCATCGCCCGGGAATACGCGAACCGCGGCATCACGGCGAATGCGGTGGCCCCCGGCTTTATCGACACGGCCATGACCCAGGCCCTGTCGGACAGCGTCAAGCAGGAGCTTGCGAAACAGATCCCGATGGGAAAGCTCGGCACTGCTGAAGACGTGGCGAATGCGGTGCGCTTCCTCGCTTCACCCTGGGCGTCCTACATCACGGGCCAAGTGGTCCATGTGAACGGCGGCATGTACATGTAAACGGCAATTCAGCTTCACCGTTCAAAATGCGTTAATTTTATTTTTCGGAAAAAAGAACATACACAGGAGGATTACAATGGCAGATTTAGAAGCAAAGGTGAAAAAGATCATTTCCGAGCAGCTCGGCGTACCTGAGGCGGATGTCAAGCCCGAGGCCTCGTTCGTCAATGACCTCGGTGCCGATTCGCTTGATACCGTGGAACTCGTCATGGCGCTGGAAGAGGAATTCGGCGTGGAAATCCCCGATGAAGACGCCGAGAAAATAGCGTCTGTTCAGAACGCCGTCGATTACATCAAAGCAAAAGCGAAGTAAAACAGCAGATGGCAGAAGTCAGACCGGCGGATGGCAAGCCACGGATGACAGGCGAAGAGGTTTAAGAGACCCCGTTTTAGTCCGTGCTCTGTTTTCCCGTCTCTGTCTTCTGCAGCACATCCAAAAGCCAGAAGACCTCTCGCATGTTCGCGGGGACGGGTTTTTTGGCTTTCGGATTTTCTAAGCAGGAGGTACCCTCTTTTGAAGAGAAGAGTCGTCGTCACCGGTCTCGGAATGATCACCCCCGTAGGCCTCGATACGGAAGCAAGCTGGGAAGGCCTGATCAACGGCAAGTCCGGCATCGGCCCCATAACGCAGTTCGACGACAAGACCATTCCCACGCAGATCGCCGGCGAGATCCACGGCTTCGAGCCGGAGAAGTACATCGAGCCCAAAGAGGTCAAAAAGATGGACCGCTTCATCCATCTGGCGATCGCCGCAAGCCAGATGGCCATGGACATGTCGGGGCTCAAGATCACGCCTGAGAACGCCGAGCGCGTCGGGGTCATGGTGAGCGCGGGCATGGGCGGGCTCCCGTCCATCGAAAAGTACCACAAGGTATATCTCGAGCGCGGCATTCGCAAAGTAACCCCCTTCTTCATCCCCATGATCATCATCAACGAGGCAGCGGGCGTTATTTCCATTCGTTTTGGCGCCAAAGGCCCCAACATCAGCGTCGTCACCGCCTGCGCAACAGGGACCCATTCGATAGGCGATGCCTTTAAATGGATCCAGCGCGGGGACGCCGATGCCATGATCGCCGGCGGCACGGAGTCAGTCATCTGCGTGACCGCTGTGGGCGGGTTCAACGCGATGAAGGCGCTTTCCACCCGTAATAGCGAGCCGCAGCGCGCAAGCCGCCCTTTCGATGTCGATCGCGACGGTTTCATCATGGGAGAAGGTTCCGGTGTCGTGGTCCTCGAAGACATGGAATCAGCCCTCAAGCGCGGTGCACGTATCTGCGCAGAGGTGGTCGGTTACGGGGCATCGGGCGACGCCTATCACATCACCTCTCCGGCGCCAAACGGCGAAGGAGCTGCCCGATGCATGAAGATGGCCATTAAGGACGCCGGCATCGACCCTACGGAAATGGGCTACATCAACGCCCACGGCACTTCCACCAAGTACGGCGACGAACTTGAGAGCATCGCCATCAAGACCGTGTTCGGCGATTACGCGTATAAAATCCCGGTCAGCTCCACCAAATCCATGACCGGCCACCTGCTCGGCGCCGCCGGCGGCGTGGAAGCCGTAACGTCAATTCTCGCCATGGACCGGGGAATCCTTCCTCCGACCATCAACCTCGAAAACCCGGACCCTGAGTGCGACCTCGATTACATCCCCAACAAGGCGAGAAAAGCGCACGTGGATGTCGTCATGTCCAATTCCTTCGGCTTCGGCGGAACGAACGCCTGCCTTATTTTCAGGAGATTTAAGCAGTAAGATGCCTTCCTTCACGGACCTTCAGCAGCGCATCGACTACCGGTTCATGAACCCCGAACTCCTCGAGCGGGCGCTGACGCACAAGTCCTTTGCGAACGAGAACAAAGTCCCTTCCCACAACGAACGGATGGAGTTTCTCGGGGACTCCGTCCTGAGCCTCATCATAAGCGAACACCTCATGCAAAACTGCCCTGACTCGAACGAGGGAGACCTCTCGAGACTCAGGGCGGCCGTCGTGAGCGAACCGGCCTTGGCCGCAATCGCCCGCGAGCTCGGGCTCGGCGCTTATATCCTCCTCGGACGAGGCGAAGAGCAGACCGGCGGCAGGGAAAAAGACTCGCTCCTCGCCGATTGTCTCGAAGCGCTCATCGCTTCGGTGTATCTCGACGGGGGTAAAGACGCGTCCCAGGCCTTCGTCCTGCGATTTTTCGAAGGGACCGTCAAAAAAACCTTTACCGCTCGCGGCACGCTCGATTATAAAACAGAACTCCAGGAACTCAGCCAGGAACGGCTCAAACAACTTCCGGAGTACCGGATCGTGTCAGAGACCGGCCCGGACCACCGAAAGCAGTTCGAAGTGGAAGTCTGGATCAACGGCCTGCTCGGCGGCCGCGGGACCGGCAAGAGCAAGAAGGAAGCGGAGCAACGGGCGGCGAAGGAAGCGCTGGAAAAACTAAGAAACCAGGAGCCGGAAGACAGGAGACAGAATACAGGAGGATAAAAAACTGGCCGTTTCATCTCTCCTGGCTACTGACTCCTGACTTCTGTATTTCCATGATCATCCCCTTCTTCATCCCCCACGCGGGCTGTTCTCATCAATGCGTGTTCTGCAATCAAAAGAACATCACGGGACAAAAACAACCTCTTGAACAGTCCTCTATCCGGCGTAAAATCTCCGACTACCTTAAAACCGGTCCATCGTTGGGACCGGCGCAGATCGCCTTCTACGGCGGCAGCTT
>JBGPHF010000160.1:0-5132 GCA_041484215.1 Nitrospirota bacterium | reverse complement strand
CCCGAGGAACGGGAGGATGAAGACTTCATTGACCTGCCGAGGCTCATCGTAGATTTCAACCGCAGGGATTTCGGCAGGCTGAGAAGCATGATCGACAGGATCAATGATTTCTAAGTTCTTTGCTTCTGATTCGTGCTGCCCTGCCCCAGTCCCTCTGCCCTTGACATTCCGTCAACCAGTGATAAGCTTCTAATTGTCGCGCGCGCAGTCCGTCCTTGAGCGTCTTTCCAGACAAAAACAAGTATTTATTTTTTCACGCTTTTAAACAGAATGCATCTTACCGCAACGGGAGGTGTTTTATGATCAGTCTTGACATTAACGGCAAGTCCTACCAAGTAGATGTGGCGGCTGATGTCCCCCTGCTCTGGGTAATCCGTGAGCGGCTCAAACTCACGGGAACGAAATTCGGATGCGGCATCGGCATGTGCGGCTCCTGTACCGTGCACATCGACGGCAAAGCCGAACGCTCCTGCCAGACACCGGTGAGCGAGGCCCAGGGAAAGAAAATCACGACCATCGAAGGCCTTCCGGAAAATCATCCCGTGAAAAAAGCCTGGGTCAAGGAAGAGGTCCCCCAGTGCGGCTACTGTCAGCCGGGCCAGATCATGCAGGCCTCGGCCCTGCTTGCCGAAGACCCGCATCCGTCAGAAGCGAAGGTCGTCCTACACATGAACGGGAACCTCTGCCGCTGCGGCACTTATCCCAAGATCAAGAGCGCCATCCGGCTCGCTTCGACGGGAGTCAAAAAATGAAGGACCAGATAACACGCAGACAGTTCTTGAAGATGAGCGCGGGCACGGGCCTCACGATCGCTGTTGCCGCATCCCCCTTTGGCCTCCGCCTCTTGTCCGCCGCAGAGCTGCAGAAGGAAGGCACTTCCTTCCGGCCAAGCGCCTGGCTCGAAGTGCGGTCCGATAATAGCGTCATCATAACAGTGAGCAAGTCGGAAATGGGACAAGGCGTGTACACGTCGCTTCCCATGATCGTGGCCGACGAGCTCGACGCGGACTGGAAGAACGTGCTTATGCAGCCGGCCCCCGCGGGCGACGCTTACAGAGACCCGGTTTGGGGCTCCCAATCCACCGGCGGCAGCTCCAGCATTCGCCATATGTATGAACCGCTGCGCCTGGCGGGCGCGGCCGCGCGCGAAATGCTGCTCCAGGCCGCGTCCAAAGAGTGGGACGTTTCGATCAGGGAGTGCGCGGTCTCTCTCGGAACGGTGCGCCACATCAAGACAAACAAGATGTTCACGTACGGCCAGCTTGCGGACAAAGCGTCAAAACTCTCCGTGCCGCAGAAGCCGGTGCTCAAAAAAGAGTCCCAGTTCCGCTACATCGGGACCGCGCTCCCGAGGCTCGACACGGGCGATAAGGTAAACGGCCTCGCGAAATTCGGCATCGACTCGTTTGCGCCCGGCATGCTCTATGCGGCCATCGCTCGGCCCCCGGCGTACCAGGCTGATCTTGTTTCTTATAGTAAGGAAGCCGCCCACGCCGTGGCGGGGGTCCGCGCCGTGGTGCCGATCCACAGCGGCATGGCAATCTGCGCCGATACCCTGGACGCGGCATGGAAAGGCAGGGAGGCTTTGAAACCGGTGTGGCAAAACGGCCGCTATCCAAAGTTGAGCAACGAATCGTTGGAAAAGGAATTTACCGGCCAATTGGACTCAAAAGGAGTAATCGCCAGGAACGACGGCGATGTAAAGACAGCGCTCGATCAGGCGGCCAGGAAGCTCGATGTAATATATACGCTGCCTTACCTCTCCCATGCTACCATGGAGCCCATGAACTGCACAGCCCACGTGCGGAGCGACGGATGCGACATCTGGGCGCCGACCCAGAACCAGACGGGCGTGCTGATGCTGGCCGCAAAGCTCACGGGACTTAGGCCCGAACAGATCAACGTGCATACGACCTTTCTGGGCGGCGGCTTCGGCAGGCGCTTCGAGACCGATTTCGTCGAGGAGGCGCTGCTTCTGTCCCTGTCCACGGGCAAACCCGTGAAGCTCATCTGGAGGCGTGAAGAGGACATGCAAAACGACCTGTACCGGCCCGCGAACGTGAGCAGGATACAAGGCGGCCTCGACGCGAACGGAGGCGCGACAGCCTGGTCGCACAAGATCGTCTGCCCGTCCATCTTCAGCCGCGTATTCCCGGCCATGGTCAAGAACGGCATCGACAACGCGGCCGTGGAGGGGCTGGAGAACATGGAGTACGAAATCCCGAACATGAACGTCGAGTACGTGCGCATGGATACGCCCGTGCCCGTGGGGTTCTGGCGTTCAGTCGGCAGCTCGCATAACGCCTTCACGGTCGAGAGTTTCGTCGATGAGCTCGCCCATGCGGCGGACGAGGACCCCCTCGAATTCCGGCTCAGCCTGCTCAAGAACCATCCGAGGGCGAAACGCGTGCTCACAACAGCAGCGGAAAAAGCCGGTTGGGGCAAGCCCCTGTCGAAGGGGCAGGCCCGGGGCATAGCGTATCACCTTTCCTTCGGGAGTTATGTGGCCGAAGTGGCCGAGGTCTCGGTCGATAAGAAGACCGGGATGGTCACGGTGCATAAAGTGACCTGCGCCGTGGATTGCGGCGGTGTGGTGAACCCTGCCATTGTCAAAGCCCAGATGATGGGAGGCATTATCATGGGCCTTTCCGCGGCGCTCAAGGAAAAAATCGAAATCGCGGAGGGCGGCATAAAATCCGCGAACTTCGCGGACTACGAACTCCTCAGGATGAGCGAAGCGCCCGAGGTTGACGTGCACATCGTCAAGAGTACTGAGAAGCAAGGCGGCATCGGCGAGCCCGGAGTTCCGCCCATCGCGCCCGCCGTTGCGAACGCGGTATTCACGGCAACGAGGGCGCGGATACGAAGGTTGCCGATGAAGCCGGAAACCGTTCTCGCAGCTATGAAAGCTTAAAGGCGGAGGTTTTTCACCACGGATGTACACGGATAAGAGCAAAGCTGATTAACTGCCAAGAACCTCAAAAAACGCAAAATTTTTTCTTTTTTCTTGCGACTCTTGTGCCTTTTTGCGGCAAGATCGATTTTAGGTTCTCCTCTGCGTCCGCTGTGGTAAAAAAATCTTTCTGGTTTTACGGGAGAAAACATGGACTTGTATGAAGAAGTAGTCAGGCTCAAAAGACTCGGCAGGCTTTCCGCCATCGCCACCATCGTCGAATGCCGCGGCTCGTCACCGCAGAAGCAGGGCGCGAAGATGCTCGTGCGAGACGACGGCTCGCTCATGGGAACATTAGGCGGAGGCTGCCTTGAGGCGGACGTTGTCCAGGCCGCGCTCATGGCCATAAAGGACGGAAACCCCTTGACCCTGCCCTTCGAGCTGACCGAGCGCAAGGGCGGGCTCGTGTGCGGCGGCACGGTGCTTGTTTATATCGAGCCGGTGCTGCTCGAACCGCATCTTGTCATCCTGGGCGCGGGCCACGTGGGCAAGGCCCTCACGAAACTCGCGCGCTTTACGGGCTTCCGCGTGACCGTGATCGACGACCGCGCGGAGCATGCGAACCGAGAGAACATCCCCGACGCTTCCGATCTTTATGTCCGGGACTTCGAGCATGCCTTGGATGAAACGATCGTGCAAAAGGACACGTTCATCGTCGTTGCCACGCGCGGACACAACCACGACTTGGAAGCGGTCAAGGCCGCGCTCAAAACTCCGGCGGGCTATGTCGGCCTTATGGGGAGCAGAAGGAAAAAAGCGCTCCTTCAGAAAGCGCTCGCGGAGGGCGGATTCACCCCAAGCGACATCGCCAGGGTCATCATTCCCGTTGGCGCGGAGATCGGGTCGGTGACGCCCGAGGAGATCAGCGTGAGCATCATGGCCCAGATCATCAAACAGAGGAGGGACCATGGAGCCACAAGTGTCGGCCATGCTTCTTGCAGCAGGCTTGTCGAGCAGGATGGGTCAGCCGAAGCAACTTCTTCCTCTCGGGGATAAGCCCGTCATCAGGCGCTGCATCGACAACATCATCAACGCGGGAATAAAGGAGCTCGTCGTGGTCGTGGGACTTGATGCAAAGGCGACTACGGAAATACTCTCCGATCTTCCGGTACGGGTCGTTGTGAACAACGCGAAAAACAGCGACATGGCCGGGTCCGTGCGAGTCGGCCTGAAAGCTCTGGGGCAAACATTTACAGGTGTCCTCGTCTGCCTGGTTGACCATCCCCTGGCATCCGGCGATACGATAAAGAAACTTATCGAGGCCCACCGTCAATCGCCTGACCAGATCATTATTCCCACCTGCAACGGAAAGCGCGGCCATCCAAGTTTATTTCCCGTGACAATTCTGAAAGAAATATCCACGGTAGATACACTTCGGGACGTGGTGAAGCGGGATGAGGGCAGGGTACAACTGATCGAAGTGACGGATGAGGGGGTCGTTCTCGATATGGATACGCCGGAGGATTACGAGCGGGTGCTAAAAAAAGAGGGCGCCCGAGAGCGCCCCGATAGTATCCCTTGAAGGAAAGTCATGCGATCAATGTTTGCCTTCAAGCTTTAACCAGACTTCATCGGCCTTTTTGATGTTGCCCGGAATGTCCCTGCTCCATTTTTCATACGCGGTCTTGCTGCAATTCAGGTAAAGCTTCCCGTCAACGATCTTCCATACTTCAGGGTCAGTTACGGCTTTTCGCGACTCCGTCAAGGCCCAGGCGCAATAGCCGTCATATTGCGGAGCGTATTTCTCCGGATGTGCGGCAAACAGGTCCTTGTTCTCTTTGCTCAAGAAATACCAGGTCATGCCGTGCCACGGGAAGGTAAATGACTCGCTGCCTTTCAGCGCTTTGCTGGCCGTGAAATAGGCGACGCTATCGTACCCCTTTATGGCCACATCGCCCGTGGGCGGCTGACCCGCAGCTATGCCGCCGAACCCGGTGACCAGTACTACTACAAATGTAAAACTCATGAGAATCCCCTCGATTGCATTCTGTAATTTCATATCTCACTTCCTCCATTGTTTATTACGTAATGTCAAAATATAACCACAGAGTCCACGGAGAACGGCTTAAATATCAGGGATATACACGTCCTTTGCATCGCCTCCCCCTCTGTGCCCCTCTCATTACTAGCGCTTTTGACCCTGTTCTTGATCCTTTAACCGCGAGAGATCACAGAGTAT
>JBGPHF010000159.1:0-5185 GCA_041484215.1 Nitrospirota bacterium | reverse complement strand
TATTTTCATGACCGATACGGCGAAGCTCGCGCACGTCGTGCTTCCGGCCGCGGCGAGCTCCGAAAAGTCCGGGACCTTCACGAACGTCGAGCGGCGGCTGCAGCAGCTCAACAGGGCAGAGGAGCCGGTGGGCGAGTCGAAGCCCGACTGGGAGATCATTCAGGACCTTTCACGGAAAATGGGCGGCGCGATGCGCTATGCATCCGAGCGGGACATCCTGAAAGAGATCCGTGCAGTCGTGCCGCTCTACGCGGAGCTTGCGATAGGCGCCTGCTGGGCCGCGGAAAAGTCCCCGCTCCACGGCACGTACGCGGACCTTTCGCTTGCGTCCGACTCGATCATGAAGCAGGAAGTGATCACCGCCGAGCGGCTCTTGTTCTCGTCGGGAATGACGATCACCCGCTCGAAGGAAATAGGGACCATTAAACACATTAAGATCGAAGCGTAGGATCAGGAGATGCCCGACATGCATGCTATCATGAACATCGTCTATACCCTCGTCATTCCGGTAGCCGCGCTGCTTGCCTTCATCCTGGCGAACGCCATGTATTTGCAGCTCATGGAACGCAAGGTGCTGGCGCACATGCAGGGCCGCCTGGGGCCGATGCGGACCGGCTGGCACGGGGTTCTCCAGCCCATAGCCGACGCCGTCAAGTTCATCATGAAAGAGGACATCATCCCGGCCAAGGCGGACAAGTGGGTGTTCAGCATCTCGCCGATCATCATGCTTGTTATGGCTTTCGGAGCTTTCGTGGTCCTGCCCTTCGGTCCTCCGACCGATTTTTACGGCTTGCTTTCGGCGAAAGTCCCGCTCTGGGTCGCCAATCTGAACATCGGCGTGCTCTATGTCCTCGCTCTGTCGGGCCTCGGCACGTACGGCGTGATCATGGCGGGGTGGGCCTCGAATAACAAGTATTCGCTCATGGGAGGTTTCCGTTCAGCCGCGCAGATGATCAGCTACGAAATCCCCATGGCTTTTGCCATTGTCACCGTGGTGCTCATGTCCGGCTCGTTGAACCTTTCCGAAATCGTGAACGCCCAGTCGGAGCGGTGGTTCGCGATCGCAATGCCGGTCGGGCCCGTTGCCTTCTTTCTCTATCTCTTCGCCGGCATAGCGGAGACGAACCGCGTTCCGTTCGATCTGCCCGAAGCGGAGAGCGAACTGGTGGCCGGCTACTTCACGGAATATTCGGGCATCCGCTTCGGCCTTTTCTACATGGCCGAGTATATGAATATGATGGTGGTGTCGCTCCTTGCTTCCATCATGTTCCTGGGCGGCTGGCTGCCGGTGCAGATCCTTCCGCACACGGCCATAGGCCATTTCGCTCCCGTGGCGCTGCTCAACAGGGCTCTGGCCGCTCTCCCGCCGACGCTTTGGCTGCTGTCCAAACTGTACTTCTTCATTTTCATCTACATGTGGCTCCGGGCCACGCTGCCGCGGTATCGGTACGATCAGCTCATGGCGATCTCCTGGAAGCTGCTGCTGCCCTTGTCGCTCGGCACGATGGTTGTTGCGGCGTTCATGAAACAGGCGGGCTGGCTGTAGAAAATCAGGAGTCAGAAGTAAGGAGTTAGGACGATGAATAAAGTTAAAAAGCTGATCAAAACGGTCTTCCTGGTCGAAATTGCCCAGGGGATGTGGGTGACGCTCAAGACCATGCTGACCCCTCAGAATCGTAAAATGCAGTACGAGATGACCCGGCAGTACCCGACGTTCAAGCGCAAGCCGATTGCCGGTTCCCGGGGTCTCCATGCCATGCGGCGGGACGACACGGGCCTGAAAGAGCGATGCATCGGCTGCGGCCTGTGCGAAGCGGTCTGCCCGTCCAAGGCAATCACGGTGGTCACGTCCGAAGGCCCCGGACACGAAAAACTGGTAAATTCCTACGAACTCGACCTGCTCCGGTGCGTGTTCTGCGGGTTCTGCATCGACGCGTGTCCGGTGTCCGCCATCGTCATGACGCCTGAGTTCGAGCTTGCCTGTTACGACAGAAAAGACGCGTTCTATACCAAGGACCGGCTCGTCGAGGTGGGCGATAAATACCTGGGCGGGAAGGCGGAAAAAAAGAAATGATGAACCAGCTTATCTTCCTCTATTTCGCGGTCGTCATCCTGGCGTCGGCGGTCCTCATGATCACGCGTCGCAATCCCATACACAGCGTATTGTTCATGCTGCTGTTGTTCTTTCACATCGCGGGGGTCTTCGTGCTCTTGAATGCCGAATTTCTCGCGGCAGTGCAGCTGATCGTGTACGCCGGGGCCATTTTGATCCTCTACTTGTTCGTGGTGATGCTCCTGAACGTGGACAAGGAGTCCCTAGCAGCCCGGGCGAACAAATTCTGGCCCTGGCTGATCGCGTTCGGCGCGCTCATCATCGTTGAAATCGCCGCCCTAATTTCGCGCGGCGACTTCCCGGCGGAGGCCGGCCAGTTCATGCATTTCCCCGCGGGAGCGGGAGTGAATGACTTGGGAGAACTGATGTACCGGAATTACCTTGTCCCGTTCGAGATTTCTTCCGTCATCCTCCTGGTGGGGCTGGTCGGTGCGGTCATGCTGGCGAAGAAAGACGCGAAAGAATAGAAGACAGGAGCCAGGAGTCAGGAGCCGGAAGGAAAGCACAGGACATACTGTATTTCTTCTGGCTCCTGACTCCTGTATTCTGACTCCTGCATTTACGGAGGTTTTATGATTCCCTTGTCCTGGTACATATTGCTGAGCGCCGCGCTGTTCACCATCGGCGTGGTCGGGGTGCTTTCCCGGCGCAACGTTTTCATCGTCCTGATGTCCATCGAGCTCATGTTGAACGCGGCGAACATCAACCTGGTCGCGTTCTCGCACTACCTGCAATCGCTCACGGGCCAGGTTTTCGTCATCTTCGTGATCACCGTGGCCGCTGCCGAGGCGGCGGTGGCCCTGGCGATCATCATCCTTCTGGCGAGAAACCGCGGGAGCGTGTACGTGGACGAGTTCAATATTCTGAAAGGGTAAACCCGACCGCCGATTGGCCGACTTCCGACTGGAGTGTCTATGCTCAAATACGCTTTAATACCGCTGCTGCCGTTCACCGGCTTCCTGATCGCAGGACTGCTCGGCAAATATCTGAAAGAGAGGGCGGCGTACGTTGCCATCGCCGGCGTGGCCGGAGCGTTCCTTCTTTCCTTTAACGCGCTGCTCGAAGTTCTCGGCGGAACGATCGTCAACGAGAACCTCTACACGTGGATTTCCCTCGGGGCGTTCCAGGTGAACGTCGGCTTCCAGATCGACCAGCTGACCGTGGTCATGCTCATGGTGGTCACGACGCTCAGCACGCTCATCCATATCTACTCAGTGGGCTACATGCACGGCGACAAGGGGTACGCCCGGTTTTTCGCCTACCTGAACCTCTTCACGTTCTTCATGCTCGTGCTCGTGATGGCCAACAACTTCCTCCTGATGTTCGTGGGCTGGGAAGGCGTGGGCCTCTGCTCCTACCTGTTGATCGGGTTTTGGTACGAGAAGAAGTCCGCCGCGGACGCCGGGGTCAAGGCCTTTGTGGTGAACCGCGTGGGAGACTTCGGGTTCGTGCTCGGCATGCTTTTCATCTTCGTCACCTTCGGTTCACTTGATTACTCCACCGTATTTAAAGCCGTTACGACCGATGCCGCCCGTCACAGCTATGTGATCCTGGGCGGGGAGATCAGCATCGTCACCTTGATAGCGCTCCTGTTGTTCCTGGGCGCCACCGGCAAATCGGCCCAGCTTCCTCTTTACGTATGGCTGCCGGACGCGATGGAAGGCCCCACCCCGGTCAGCGCCCTGATCCATGCCGCGACCATGGTCACGGCGGGCGTGTTCATGGTCGCGCGGTGCGCGCCGATCTTCTCGCTCTCCCCAACCGCCATGAATACGGTCGCGATCGTGGGCGCCTTGACCGCCGTGTTCGCGGCCACCATCGGCCTCGTGCAAAACGACATCAAGCGCGTGATCGCCTATTCCACCATCAGCCAGCTCGGTTACATGTTCCTGGCGCTCGGCGTGGGCGCATTCTCCGCCGGCATCTTCCATTTGACGACCCATGCGTTCTTCAAGGGACTCCTGTTCCTGGCTTCGGGCAGCGTGATCCATGCGCTCTCGGGAGAACAGGACATGCGCAAGATGGGCGCGCTCAAATCGAAGATCAAGATCACTTGGGCCGTGTTCCTGATCGGGACACTGGCTTTGTCCGGCATACCGCCCTTCGCGGGCTTTTTCAGCAAGGATGAAATTCTCTGGAGCGCGTACAGCTCGAGCGGCCTGGGCCGCGTACTCTGGTTTTTGGGCATCACGGGCGCATTCATGACGGCGTTTTATTCGTTCCGGCTGATTTACCTGACCTTTTACGGCAAGTCGCGCCTCGACTCCGAAGTAGCTCATCATGTGCACGAGTCTCCGAAGGTGATGACCGTGCCGCTCATGATTCTGGCGTTCTTCTCGGCCTTCATAGGGTTTATCGGCATGCCGATTATCGCGCACGGGAACTTCTTCGGAGAATTCTTGGCGCCGCTCTTCCCTCATGCTGAGCACGCGGCTGCGGAGGAAGGCCATGCCACGGAGATATGGGCGATGCTCTTCTCGGTCGTCGTTGCCGCGGCTGGGTGGCGGCTGGCGCACAGCTTCTATAACAAAATGACTCCGACCTGGCCCGCCCTGATCGCCGGCAAATTCAAAGGGACGTACAACCTGCTCCTGAACAAGTACAAGGTGGACGAGCTCTATAATTACGTTTTCGTGGACGGCCTGGTGCATAAATTGGCGAAGGTGCTCCACACCGTGGGGGACGTCAAGATCATCGACGGGTTCATCAACGGGCTGGCCGGTGCCATCGGCGACACGAGCGAGCGGGGCAGGAAGCTCCAGACCGGCTACGTGCAGCAGTATGCCTTCACCATGGGGTTGGGGCTTTTCGTGCTGGCGGGGCTGTACTACATATTCAACTAACAAGTTCAAATTCTAAAGCTCAAAGTTTAAATTGGATTTTTGAAATTGCAGTTTGATTCGAAATTTTGATTTTTGCATTTGATATTTCACTAAGGAGCTTATCCATGCTCGATTTTTTCGCAACGCATATTTTAAGCATGTTGATATTCCTGCCGGTTGTCGGCGCGCTCGTCCTTTTATTCATCCGGGACGCGCCCACGGTCCGCAGGATCGCGATCGCCTTTTCGCT
>JBGPHF010000158.1:0-5248 GCA_041484215.1 Nitrospirota bacterium | reverse complement strand
GGGATTGGGCGAGATCAGGAACTCGATGCGGTCCGCGACTCGCGGCCAGAGCCGATGACAGTCCTGCGTATCGTCGCCCGGCTCCTGGGTGATCTTCGCGGTAAAGGTCGTTTTCTTCATCCCCAGGTGAGACAGCTCCGCTTCGATCTTCTTTTCAAGTTCCCGCGCCGCCGAGCCCCGTTTCTTCGTCAGTTCCTGCGCCTTGGCGGTCAGTCCGGCCTTGCTCGCCTGGATTTCCTTTTTCAGCCGTTCGATCTCTTCGGTGCTCCGCTCCATGCGCTCAAGTTCCGCCGACGCTCGCGCGCCGAATCCGATGATCTCCTCGACCGTGTTCCCGTATTTCTTTTTAAGCTTCTGGATCAGGTCGAGCCGGTCTCCGATCCGCTCGAGCCGTTCGGGATCGTACTCCACGCGTTCGGCATAGGCCGAGACTTCGCGGCTTGCCTCTTCGATCTGCGCCTTCCCGGCTTCGCACAGTTCAAGCACCGGCGCGAGACGGTTGTCTATAGCGGTGATGTCCCGGAGGCTCGTTATGGCCTTTTTCAGCCCCGACATGACCGAGTGGTCGGAGGCATAGAGCGCATCGTCGGCCGCGCGGGCGATGCCCGCGAGCTTTTCCGCATTGGCCAGAATCTTCTGCTCGTCCGCAAGCAAAGCATCCTCGCCCGGCTTGAGCGTGGCCCCCTCGATCTCGCTCTTCTGAAACCGGAGCATGTCTTCGCGCTGGGCCCGGTCTCGCTCGCCGGCTTCGAGTGCCGACAACTCACTGCGGACCGCCTGGAGCCGGTGATACTCGTCCGCGAACCGGCCTTTCAACTGGTCCAGCCCTCCGAAGGAATCGAGCATCTCCCCCTGGCGTTCGAGCGACAGGAGCGACTGGTGCTCGTGCTGGCCGTGAATATCGGCAAGGGAAGCGCCGAGCGTTGAAAGGGTCGCTAAGTTCGCCAGGCTTCCGTTGATATACACCTTATTCTTGCCCGAGACAGCGAGAACGCGCCGCACGATCAGGTCCTCGCCTGCATTCATTTCAATGCCTTGTTCCGCGAGAAGGGAAGTCACTGTTGCCGTGCCCTGCCCGTTCAGCTCGAAGGCCGCCTCGACCGTGGCCTCCTGGCAGCCGGTCCGTATCAGGTCCGCGCTCGCGCGTTCGCCCAAGGCGAGGTTCAGGGCGTCCACGACAATGGACTTGCCCGCCCCGGTCTCGCCGGTGAACACGTTCAGCCCCGGCGTGAATTCCACGCGGAGCTGGTCGATGATGGCAAAATTTTTAATGTTCAGTTCTTTTAACATAGCATGACAGGGTTCAGGGTCAAGGGTCCGGGGGCCAGTCATTCCTGGACCCTGACGCCTGAACCCTGGCCCCTATTTGTTATTCACAGCCACCGCTTTCTTAAGCGCGAACTTCCCCTGGGTAGTTTTGCCCTTGCCTCCGGCTTTCCGGTAGTACTCAGCCGCCCGGTCCGTCTCTCCCCTGCGCTCGCTGGCCCTGCCTGCCCAGTAGTACGCGGTGCCGACCCACATGGCCGAGGCAGGATAGTTTTGCGGTATTTTCAGAAATTCCGTCACCGCCTCGGCGTCCCTGCCCAGTAGAAAGCAGCAGAACCCGATCCAATACTGGGTCTCGGGCTTTTGCGTTTCCCGCAGATTTTTGAGCGCGGCGCGGTACGCATCGAGCGCATTCTTAAAATTTCCGAGCCGGAATTCGCAGTCGCCGATGCGGGAATGTACCTCGCCGTTGGAAACGCCTTCGGGCGGAGCGGCGAGTACGTTTTGGTAGAGAATCAGCGCGTCGTGAAAACGAGCGGAGGCGCACAGGCTGTTCGCCCGGCTATACGTCTCGGAGGCTGACTTTACTTCCGATGCCGGCACGAGACCCTGCGTCGAGAGCGTCAGGAGAATGATGAGGAATGCTTGGAACAGGCTTTTTCTCATACTGCCTCCCGGATGACTGCAGCAAATTTACCACAAAACGGGATGCCTGTTCAAGGGATATAATTGTTTTTTCCTGATGGTCACGCTACGGTCAACCCCAGGTACTTTCTCGGATTGTGCGAGGCGTACTGGAGCGCCAGGTCGGCGGGCACGCCGAGCGTGATCAGGTTTTTCATCGCGTCGGCGAGGACGATGCCGCTTCCCATCAGTGCCCCGCCGGGACCTCGGATGGGGCCGCTGCCCCAGCCCGGCCCCTTGACCGAGTCGGAGATAAGGAGAATCTTGTCGGTGGATTTCATATCGATCAACATCTTGAGGCCCTGCGGATGGACGTGCGCCAGGTCCGCAATGATCTCGACATGAATTTCCTCGTCCATGAGGCCGAAGCCGGCAAGCCCCGGTTCGCGGTGGTGAAAGCCCCGCATGGCGTTGAACAAATGGGTGATGCCCGTGGCGCCGGCGCGTTTTCCCTCTTCCGCCTGATCGAACGTCGCGTCGCTGTGCCCCATGTGCACCAGAAAGCCTTTGTTCCTGCACGCCTCGATCACCTTGAGCGCCCCCGGCAGCTCCGGCGAGATCGTGACGATCTTGATGATGTCTTCGAATCCCTCGACCAGGCGCTCCAGCGCCGCAACAGACGGGTCGGCAAAACTCTTCCGGTCCAGCGCGCCCGCCCGCTCCGCGTTCAGGAACGGCCCCTCGAGGTTGATCCCCAGGATCTCGGCGCCTTGGCGCTGGGCTTCCATGGCGCGCCGGACCGCCTCCATGTTTTCCCGCATGGCTTCGATCGTGCCGGGATACACGGTGGGGAGCAGCGCCGACGTCCCCCGCTGACCGTGTATACTCGCCATACGGAGAATATCGTCCTGTCTTCTCGTGCGGGTATCGCAATCATCCGCGCCATGCACGTGGATATCGATAAGATAGGGTTTGTTCCCGACCAAACCTGTGGTGGCCATGACAAGCTCCGAAGATAAAAAAATGCGAAAAAAGAGTCTTCTTTTTGCTGCTTAGTTACGTAATCTTACCCCTCCGCGAGAAAAACTCGCTTAAGGCCAGTCTCACGACCGCTCCCCGGTCCCAGGACTGCTTCAGTTCTTTCGTGATTTCGGCGGCCACTTCGTCCAGGGCGTCCAGGTGTTCGTCTTCGAGTAGCAGCGTCACCTCCACCAGGCCGTGCTCTTCGTGTTCTTCATGGCCGTGTTCGTGATGGTGGCCAGCGTGTTCATGCTTGTTTTCCATAAGCACCTCAAATTCATTTCATTATTACTGCGTGTTGCCGTCCGAACAAACTATATCATAAAATCCACATTACAAACAGCATTATGTAATCATCTAAAGAAGCAGGCAGAACTATTCCGCCCATGCAGGATGAGGAGAATAACGCTTACTCCGAGAACAAAAAAGCGGGAACCGATTCGATTCCCGCTCCGCAACCCCTCGCTCAGCCTGAAACCCTACCTCGTCAACCCGTCTTTCACCAGGGTCTGGGTAAAGGCATCGGATGCGAGCGCTTCAAAGAACCTTTCCACGGCCGTCTGTTGGAGCGGCGTCCAATTCCCCTTGATCGGGATACCATAATGAACGCCGATCCTGTTTCCCGGCAGCGGCCGCGGATCGTCAGCCGTCCCGCCGAGTGGAACGATTTCAAACAAATCCGGGAAATTCTGGACGGCATGCAGCGCCAAGTGATAGAACAGCACGCCCGCGTCGGCATGCCCGTACGCGATGGACCACGGGACTTCCCGGTGATGGATTTTAGTCCCCGCAAACCACTTGTTCCCAACGCGGGGCACTCCCTGGCCATAATCGTCCGGCTCCGTCGTCAGGTTGTTGAAAATCGCGCTGAAGAGGCGGTCGGCATTCCAGCCTCCGGGCGCGCTCTGCTCATCGTTCAGGGCCACGTAGTAAATCGTCTGACTGTAGTTGTCGAAAGTGCTTTTTTCCGTGAGCGGGTTCGGCGTCACGACGCTTACGTCGGGCCGGCGGAGGTCCCAGATGCTCCGAATATGTTTCGGGTTGCCTTTTTTCACGAGCAGCACATTGCCGCGATTATGCAATACGAGCTGCGGCGATCCCGTCGTATAACCCGCCGCCTGGAGCTGTTTAATCTCGGCGAGGGGAGCGACGGCGACCTGCGGCCTGCACGCAAGCTGGACGTTGCCGAACACGACGCTGTTGTTTTTTATCTGATTGGACGTTATGGGAGGGGACGTCGTATAAAAAATGTTTTTTAACCCCAGGTCCGAAGCATAGTCGGGCAAAAATATGTCGTACCACAATTCGCGCATTGCCATGTGGTAATTACCCGCGGTGGACAGGACAAAATCGCAGCTGGCGAACTTGCCGTGCAGATCGTTCAGGCGGTTCGCGGTCGGTTCGGTCAAGTCCGGCACGGTGCCCGGCGTGTCTTGCGGCCAGGCAAGAAAATTCAGGGGTGAGTCGATGACCGGCTCTCCGGTAATGACCGGCGGCAAGCCCGATGAAAATGCCGACTGACTGCCCAGGGCCGCAACCGAGGGCTCATCGTCCTCGTCAGGAGCCCCTACTGCAAGAGGCTGTTTGGCGTTTGCCTGCAGCGCGCCTGATAGGAAAAGAACCAGAAAGAGTATAAGAAATGCCTTGCCCGAATTCATTAGTTTGCTTTTCATCGCTGTTCTCCTTTTCGTCCCTTGATATCGTTCACGAGCGTAAAGAATTAACTCCTGAAAAAAACCAAAAAAAAACCTATACCGAAAGGCATAGGGTGGTCGCCGGATCTGGAATTCCATAATGTACGCCTGTACATCCGGCATTACTTCGGCAACCCTGCCGTCCGTTTGTTTCCGTTACGTTTTGAAACATACGGACCAGTGGTTTTGCGCCCTACCTTCACAGGTAGTTTGCCCTTGTCGGTAATATTGTTATGTAATACTTTTTGCTTCTATTACTACCTTAGCTCGTTTTATTGTATTGTCAAGAGGGGGTATGAGCGGCGACGCCCTCATCACGCGATATATTCGGCCAGATCCAGCAGCCGTCTCGCATAGCCGTACTCATTGTCGTACCAGACGAACACTTTGACTACCCGGTCCCGGAGCACCTTGGTGGCGTTCGCGTCCACAATGCCCGAATGCTCGTCTCCGATGATGTCGGCGGACACGAGCTCGTCCTCGGTGTAGCCCAGTATCCCCTTCATGCTCCCGTTCGCCGCTTTTTTGAACGCCGCGTTCACCTGTTCGGCGGTAACGTCTCTTTTCAAATACGCGGTAATGTCGGTCAGCGAGCCGTTCGCGACGGGCACCCGGACCGCGATGGCCGACATTCTCCCCTTGAG
>JBGPHF010000157.1:0-5261 GCA_041484215.1 Nitrospirota bacterium | reverse complement strand
CGGAGACCAACACCCCGGAGCAGGAAGAGGCGTACTGCCGGAAGGCGCTTGAATACGGCTCCGTGCAGGCATACATGGGGCTCTATTTCATTCATGCGCAAAAGGACACGGAGAAGGCGCTCGGTTTTCTCAGACAATACGTCGCATTAAAACCCGTTGACTCGGTGCCCTATGTCATTTTGGGAGAATCGGAGCTGGGAAAGAAGAACTACAAACTGGCGGACGAATATTTAAGAGCGTCTACAAAAGTGGCCCGCGCCCGGTCGGCGCGCGTGGACTGGCTTTTGTTCCAGGTCAACTATCTCCTTGGGAACTATCAATTCGCCGGGGAAAGGCTCGAAAGCGCGCTGGCGCACGACCGGTTTGACGAAGAACTCCGGGAACTGGCGGCTGACGAGCGGTTTCGCGGCATCGAGCAGCGACCGGAATTCAAAACAAGGTTCAGCGCGGTGAACGTGAAGCCGTGACTCGCCTAACTACTCAGTTCAAAACATTGTCCGCAGATTACGCAGATTCCAAAGATTAAATCGAACCCAAGTTATTATTTTTTTTAAATCTGCGTCCATCTTGCCTGTACCCAGCGATTACGAGTGCCATGCGCGAGTGCAGGGCACGAAATCTGCGGATAAAAGGGTTGGCGGTTCTTATCTCACGAACAAATAGAGCATCACCGCGAAGCCGAGCAGCACTCCCGCGGCGGTCTCGTGCTCCGAGTTTTCCTTCACCACCTCGAAGCTCCAGCGGTTCGCGCCCCTGGCGGGGTACGGCGAGAAACGGGGCAGGTAATCGGGCACGGCCTTGTCGTACACGGTCCAGGCATCGCCGAAGCTGCCGACGAGCTTCTCGTTTTCCTGCTTCTTTTTATACGGCGCGTAATAGATGAAGAACCACACGAAGCCGCCGAGCAGGATGTAAATGTTTTCCGCCATCGCGCTGTAGCCCACGGTAATAAGCAGCGTGCCGATATAAAGCGGGTTCTTGACGTAGGAATAGGGGCCGGTCGTGGTGAGCTGCTTGTTCTTGCGCAGATGTCCGGCGGCCCAGAGCCTGAGCCACTCCCCCGCGAGCAGGACGATGGCGCCGGGGACGAACCACGCCGGGGCGAGTTCCTCATCCTTGGCCAGGAAGAACAGGACCACCGCAACCACGGCGGTCAGCACCGTCTTCGTCGTGATCTTCGTGAGTTTATACTGCAACGTGCCTTTTTCCGCCATGAGTCTCTCCTTAAGTATTGGTACGAGTCAAAATCCAACCACAGAGAGCACCGAGAATTTCATAGATTGAGAAGGTTTAACATCCTGGGTCTCCCACCCTCTGTGCCCTCAAACTATTAATCTCTTTATGCCGTCTTTTAGAATCCCCTCAATTTCTCTGTGACCTCTGTGGTTTCATACTTGCTCTTCAGTTTCATAAAACTTTTGACTCTATCTTTTTTATTACCATTTTCTCGGCATCACGAGGTTTCGGAGCCTTATCAAAGTCCGCTCCTTCGCGGTCAAAAGCTCGGGAGAGTAGATGCTCTTCATCTTGACGAGCGACAGCCGGTCCGCGAAACCGATGAGGCCCGTCAGACATTGCCCGACGAGCGGCACGGCGCCGGTATGAAGAGCGGACGCGAGATCCACGATGAATATTTTTCCGTCCACGAGCAGAATATTCGACCGCCGCTGAAGGTCGAGATGGACCCACCCGCGCTTGTGGAGGCCCCGCATGATGTCCTCGAGACGGCGGATGACGCCGGGGCCGAGCTCGCCCCGTATGATGCCGCCCAAGTCCCTGCCTTCCAGATATTCAACCGCGATCGAAAACCGCGAGAGCCGCGTGAAACGGGCGGGAAGCCCTTCGATGCCCGCAAGCGCGCGATAGGCCTTGAGCTCTCTCGCGATGACCGCGCGTCCGACGAGGTTGCGTTCGAGGAACCCCTTCTGGCCGAAATCCTTGACCACGAAGCGTTCGCCGCGGACCTTCGTGATAAACACGTCCGCCTTGAGCGCCTTCCCTTTTGTCAGAAGTTTTTCGAGGTGTGAAACCGCCTCGTCGTAGGACAAATCGATCATCATGTTCGCAGAGCGCAAAAGCGACCCCTGATTTAGTATTTAAAAGTCTCTCAGGAACTGCGTCAGGAGCCGCACGCCGATGCCCGTGGCGCCCTTGGGCGTGTAGGGCCGGTCCTTTTCGGTCCAGGCGGTGGCCGCGATGTCGAGGTGGACCCAGGGATAGTCCTGCACGAACTTGGAGAGGAGCGCGGCCGCGGTGATCGCGCCGCCGTCCCTGCCGCCCGCGTTTTTCATGTCCGCAATATCGCTCTTGATGAGGTCGTAGTAGCCTTCAAAGAGCGGCAGCTCCCACACCCGTTCTCCGGTCTTCTCGCCCGCCTCGCGGATTTTTTGCTTGAATTTTTCGCTCGTGCCGAGCATGCCCGCGGCCTCCTGGCCCAGGGCGACCCTGCACGCGCCCGTGAGCGTCGCGATGTCCACGATCACGGCCGGCTTGTAACGGCACGCGTAGGCGAGCGCGTCCGAGAGGACGAGCCTTCCTTCCGCGTCGGTGTTGATGATCTCGATGGTCTGGCCCGAGAGCGTGCGGAGCACGTCGCCGGGCTTATAGGCGCTTCCGCCCGGCATGTTCTCGGCGGCGGGAAGCAGGCCCACGATGTTGAGCGGGAGTTTGAGCGCCGCGGCCGCGCTGATCGCCCCCAGGACCGCGGCCCCGCCGGACATATCGTCTTTCATCTTGTCCATGTTCTCGGACGGTTTGATCGAGATGCCCCCGGAGTCGAAGGTGATGGTCTTGCCCACGAGGGCGATGAACGGCTTCTTGCCGCCCTTGCGATACTCGACGATGATGAACTTCGGGGGCTGCGCGCTGCCCGACGCCACGCCCAAAAGCGCTCCCATGCCAAGTTTTTGCATGTGGCCCCGCTCGAAGACCTGGAGTTTCAAACCGAATTCCCGGCTGAGCTCCCGGGCCTTCGCCGCGATGACGGCGGGCGTCATGTCCGCGGACGGAGAGCTCACCATGTCGCGCGCCAGCATCGCGGACCGGGCGATCGTCTCTCCGGTCTTCACGCCTGCTTGCAGCGGCTTGAGCGCCGTGTGCTTGTCCGTGACCACGAAAAGGGACCGGACCTCTTTTTTGCCGTTTTCGCCGCTCGTTTTATATTTCAGAAACCGGTAAAGCCCAAGCATGCTTCCTTCGACCAGTGCCTGGGCTGCTTCTTCTTCGTCGAGCCCGAGGCCGTCGCTGGAAATCGCCACGTCCGTTGCGCCCACGGCCCGCAGCAAGGGCGCGGCCTTGCCCGCGGCCTGCCTGACGCGGTTGAGCGTCAGTTCGCTGCGCTTGCCCAGGCCCGCGAGAACCAGGCGCTCGCAAGCTATTTTGCCTTCGGGATAGATGAGGTGCGCCGCGCCCGCGGTGGGTTTGAAATCGCCGCGCTTCAGGAGGCGGCCGATCATGCCGCCCAGGGCCATATCGGTCCGCTCGGCAACAGCGCCCGGCTTCTCGTCCGAGAACAGCAGGAGGACGGAGCCCCCGGTTTTCAGCTTTTCGATCTTTCCGGCAACAACGCTGATCTTCATGAAAATTTACCTTTATAAAAAAATGAGGTCTTCTTTAGTAGGCCGCGGATTACGTGCCCTGCACTCGCGCATGACGCTCGTAATCGCTGGGTACGGGCAGATTGACGCAGATTAAACAAAAAAGACGTTAAGCCCGGGTTTTTATAATCCGTGAAATCTGTGTAATCTGTAGATGATTTTTATCAGTTATCTTTCCGCATCACGACCGGCTCCAAGCCTTCGAGCTTCAATTTGCCCGCCACCAATTCCGCTTTTTCTTCCGTGCCGTAGGAGCCAACCCGCACGCGGTAAAATTTCCCCAGGTTCGTCTCGAAAGTCGCGATGGAAATCACTTCAAATCTCTTCGAGAGCCGGGCCTTCAGCATTTTTGCGTTCTCTTCCTCGTTGAAGACCGCGGCCTGGACCGTATACTGCGTACGGCCGTTTGCCGGCAAGGCGGCCTCGATCCTGACCCGAACGGTCCCCTGGGCGGCGAAATCCAGTGCTTTGGCCGCGCCGTAGGACAGTTCGAGCACCCTGCCCTGGTCGGAAGGCCCGCGGTCGTTGACTCTGACCTCTATGCTCTTGCCGTTGTCGAGGTTCGTGACGCGAAGGACGGACCCGAAAGGCAGGATCCGATGCGCGGCAGTCATGCCCTCTCTATCGAAGAGCTCTCCGCTCGCCGTTTTTCTACCTTGCAGCTCCTTGCCGTACCAGGCAGCAACGCCTGTTTCGGCGTACATCCGGCCGGCTGGAGGCGCTCCGGGCGAGGGGACCGCTTCAGGCGCTGTCGGAGCTTTCCGCGCGGAGCAGGAAACCGACAGCGCCAAAACAGCGAACACGGTCAAAAACAATCGTGCCCGGGCGCACGCCGAGCTGCCCGTCCGCTGCCGCACTTCCTTAAGCCGTGGCCTTTACTTCAGCCGAAGCGGCCTCTGCGGCCTTTTTTTCCGCAGACTTGTACGCCTTCGCGGAGCGCAGTTTGCGCTGGGCCCGCTTCACTTTTTTGAGCGCCTTTTTCGCATCGGGGTCCGATGCTTTTCCGCTCGCCTTGGCGCTCTTCTCCGCGGCCGCCTTTTTCAATTTATTGATCTTTTCCTGAAGCTCTTCCTGATTAATTTTGATCACTGCACACTCCTCCTTAGCAAGTAGCTATCGCAACTGCGATAGCGTTATCGAAGCACCATAATAGACAAAACCTCGCACAAAATCAAGGAATTTTGCAAAGCGTGAATTTTGCAAAGCGAATTGGACCCGTCCCTGAGAACGCTCGTTGAACAGGAGAGGAAAGCGCGAAAAAAGTTGGCCGAGGCTGCCGTGGGCATTATCGTGTATGCACGCCGCCTCAATCGGAGCAGAACTTGGACAGTCAGTCCAGCGTTGTAACTTGGAGGGGGGCGAAGGAAAGTGGATATATAATTGCGAGTATTAAAAATGGTGCCGAAGGGGGGACTCGAACCCCCACAGGATTGCTCCCACTAGCTCCTGAAGCTAGCGCGTCTACCAGTTCCACCACTTCGGCACGAGCAGGTAATATAAAGAGAAAGGCCGTGCTTGTCAAGAAAAGTTTTCCGCGCGTGGAGCTGCGGCTCTTTCAGGGCAGCTTGCCCAGGCCCTCGAAAAAAGAGAGCAGCTTTCGACGTGTCGTCTCATCAGCCTGGGACCGCACGTGGCCCGGCAGATTGACTTCCCAGAACTGCTTGG
>JBGPHF010000156.1:0-5266 GCA_041484215.1 Nitrospirota bacterium | reverse complement strand
TCGTCGGCGCGAGCGGTATCGCATCGTCCGGCGTTACGAAGCCCGCGGTCGCCGGCACCCAGCCCTCGCGCAGACCGGCCACGGTAAAAGCCGCCTCCAGTCCGCCTGCCGCGCCCAAGGTGTGTCCGGTGAACCCCTTAGTCGAAAGCATAACGAGCCCGGTCCCGAAAATTTCCGCAAGGGCCTTTCCTTCCACGAGGTCGTTCTCGTGCGTGCCGGTGCCGTGGGCATTCACGAAAGCGATGTCTTTGGCGGACGTCTTCGCCTCGGCCAGGGCCGCGTGGAGTGCCGCTTTCAGGCCCACGCCGTCCGGGCTGGGAGCGGTCAAATGGTAAGCGTCGCTTGATGACCCGTAGCCCAAAAGAAAACAATCCGACTCGATCCCCCGGCTGCGCGCGGCCTTCGTTGTTTCCAGGACCAGTACGCCGGCTCCTTCGCCGAGGTTCAAGCCCTTGCGATCACGATCGAAGGGGCTGCACAATTGTTCATTCATGATGCCCAGGGCGTTGAATCCGCAGTACGGAACGTGATTCAACTCATCCGCCCCGCCGGCGATGGCGATGTCGCAAAGACCGTTTTTGAGCCACGACAGCGCGATCCCCAAGGCGTCGGTCCCCGAAGAGCAGGCGTTCACGACCGTCAATTGCGGCCCCCGAACGCCGAGCCGCCGCGCGATGCCTTCGGCGAGATTTCCTTTTAAGAACCGGTCAACGCAGGCCAGGGGCGCCCGGCCGCTCTCGCGGTAGGCTTTGTAAAAGGCAAGATCGTTCAGTTGGCTCGCCACGGTCGTGCCCATGCAGACGCCCACGCGAAAGCCGGAAAAATCGGAGAGGCGCGCCTGCGCCACGGCCTGGTCCACCGCCAGAAGAGCGAGCCCCAGGGTCCGTTGTTCGTGGAGGAGGTACGACGGGGGGACTTCCCTCACTTCGAACGCGGGCTTGCGAAGGTCCGTTTGAAACAACGTGACCGGCCCCGCATTCCGTTGCGCACGCGCGAACGTGTCGAGGGTTTCTTCGAGATTTCCGCCCGCGGCGGAAACAGCGCCGAGACCGGTTATGAGGACGGCATCATCTCGCATGAACACGCATCAGGCGGAGCAGGTTCGCCGCGGGGTCCGGAAACGGAGGATTATTTCCTGTTTTCGTAGACATAGTTCGCTATGGTGTCGATGGAGTAGAATATTTCCTTGCCCTGGTCCATGTTCTTGACCTCGACGCCGAAATTGCGCTGGAGGAGCACGACGATTTCCACGGCATCCAGGGAGTCGAGCCCGAGCCCCTCGCCGAAGAGCACCTCGTTGTCCTTGATGTCCGCCGGGGTCACGTCCTCAAGCGACAGGTCCCGGACGATCATCTCCTTGAGGTCCGTTCGTATCTTTGCAAGTTCCTGTTCTTTGCTAGTGCTCATCTCGTTCTTCTCCTCAAACGACCGTAAGGTGTATGCAACGTTATTTGTTCGATTGCCACATGTCCCGGAACACGAACCACTGATAAGGATGCTGGTGCGCGTATTCTTCCAGGATGCCGGCGAACTGCCGGACGCAGGCCGCGATCTCTTCGCGCTTCTTGTCCCGCGCTCCCTTCGGCGGGTCGATCACCTGCGAAATATCGACGCGGTATTTATTGGACCCGATCTTCGCGGTCAAGAGCACCGCTACCGGACACTGCGCCGCGGCTGCCAGGCTGAAGGCGCCGTAAGGGAAATTCACGTTCCCGCCCAGGAGCGGCGCTGCGATCGAATCGTATTCGTAGGTACGGTCCCCCATGATCGAGACGATCTCTCCCTTGTCCACGGCCTTCAAGGCCTCCACCACCCCGCCCAATACCGTGTCGGAATACAGGATGCGGGCGCCGGTTTGTTCGCTGTTGATTTCGAGCGCTTCCTTTACCGCGGCGTTGTCCTCGGACCGCATCATGACGTGCACGGTCCTGCCGAATCTCCGGAGCGCCGTCATGGCGATCTGCCAGTTCCCCACGTGCGCGGTCAGGAGAATGAGCCCTTTGGCGTGGTCCGCCAGAAGATCGCGCATCCCCTCGAACCCGACGAGCTCGATATCGATTCCCGTCCCCCCGGAGAGCAGGTAGTACCGGTCGAGCAAGCTCTTGCCCTGGTTCACGAACAGCAGGTACACATCGAGCAAGCGTCTGACCGGCCCATGTTCGGGAAACCGCCTCCGCACATACGCGAGGCTCGCGCCGACGACCGCGCGATCGAAGAGCACGTAGTAGAGCCCGACGAAGTAGAGCGGTCCGTAGGTCCCGCGAAGCCCGAAGGTTTTCATCGCCGTGCGAAAAAACCAGAACCCGAACCTGGTGCCGCGCTTTCTCTCCACCTCATTCGTTCGGGACATGTGCCTACCGTTCCTGTTTTACAAGCCGTTTGTACGGAAGCGGGAGCAAACGCCTGCACACGAGCAGGACATGGGTGTGCGAGAGGCGGAGGTTGTCGAGGAACGGTTTGAAACTCGACACCCGCTCTTCCGGCTTCGGGTAGTACACGGAAATCGGGACGGTCTTGAGTTCGAGCCCCGCCCACGACGCCTTGGCAAGGACCTCGGCCTCGAAATCGTACCGGCTGCCTTTGCACGCGAGGCGGTTCAGAAACTTCACCGGGTAAGCCCGGAACCCGCTCTGGCAATCGTCCACGCTCCGTCCCGTTTCCACCTTGAGCCAGAAATTGGCGAATTTTCGACCGAAACGACTCGACGCGGGCACGTTCGCGACACCGAAGTCGCGGCTGCCGATGACGAGGCTCGTATCGTCCCCTTCCAGCAAGGGCGCGAACTTCGCGATATCGCGGGGGTCATGCTGTCCATCGGCGTCGATCGTCACCAGATACGCTCCGCCGTGGTCTTCGACGTACCGCGCCGCGGTCTGGATGGCCCGGCCCTTGCCGAGGTTCTTTTCATGCCGAAGAACGACGACGTCCATGCCGGAGACGAGCGCGGCGACATCGGCGTCAATGCTGCCATCATCGACCACGATAACGTTGCGAACGATCGATCGGCAGGAGGCAACGACGGCTTTCACCGTCCCCGCGTTGTTGAAAACAGGAACAGCTGCCCAGATCCGGCCGGTCTGCAAGGCGTTACTTTGCGGCATGCCGCACCCTTTCCCTTTTTTTTCCGGGAAGCAGCAGCTCCCACATGGGCCCGGTGTAACCCAGCTTATGAAGGATCTGGAGACTGTTGTCCAGGGCATCGGGCGGGAACACCACGTGCCGAACGCCCTTAAAGGCTTTGGCAAGCGACTCCTCAAGCTGCTGTTTATCGATACCCGGTGACAGGTAGTAAACCGGGTGGAGCAATCCGTCATCGGCCTTGATCAGCTGTTCCTTGACCGCAAGCCGCGCGAGCGGCGTATTGGGCAATATCCTGATGCCCATGAATACAAAGGCCACGCATTTTTGAAGGCTCATGATGTTCTCGATGCCTTCCTGCGTGGTCTCCGGCGTCTCGCCAGGCCCTCCGAACATGAAGAAGTGGGACGTCGCTATCCCGTGGCGCACAAAGAGATCGTTGCACGCCCTGATGTCGCTGAAAAGAAAACTCTTGCCCATGCGTTTGAGCGTCGTATCGGACGCCGCGTCCGCGCCGACTTCCGCGGCCACGAAGCCGGTCTTCTTCATGCGTTCCACGATCTCGTCGTTCAGTCCGTTGGGTTTGAAAAAGCCGGTCCAGGGAATCGAGACGTCCCGCCGCTCCATTTCTCCGATCACGTCGAGATACGCGCCTTCATCGTCGTTGAACACCGAATCGACGAAAAAGAGATATTTGGTTTTATATTTATCGCGAAGCAGCAGAATATCATCGACCACCGCCGACGGGGCCCTCCGCCTGAGCTTTGAGCCCTCGAGCACGGGATAGGTGCAGTACACGCACTTGTGCGTGCACCCCCGCTTGGTCTGGATCGAGGCGATATTTCCGCTGTGCAGATAGAACTTGAGCAGCCGCTCGTCGTAGAGCGCGGACCCGATCTCGTCGCCCGCGAGCCTGCGTGACGGCCCGATCAGCCGCTCCGCGGGGTAGATCCCTTTTGCCGCGTTGTTCGCGAATTCCACGACCAGCGCCTCGCCTTCGCCGATGATGCCGAAATCAGCTTCAGTCTCCTTGAGAATCAGCTCCGGAATGAGAGAGAAGCCCGCGCCGCCGAGCAGCACCTTCACGTCCAATACTCCCCTGACCGTGCTCACGAGGTTCTTGACGTTCTGGATGTAGTATTGCTCGTTCATCAGGTTCACATTGTCGATATTCCGCACCGAAATCCCGACAAGGTCCGGCGTAAACTGACGGACTTCTTCGGCGATCGCGTCGAGCGAGGTGTTCTGCAGCAGAAAGTCAGCCTGGCAAACCTCATGGCCGGCGCGCGTGAGCGAGGCCGCGATCATGCTTACGCCGAGCGGATAGATCGGGTACGGAGACAGGGTGACGTTCGCCGAGATCAGCAGTATCTTCATGGCACCTTCTCCCCGGTTTTTTCTTTTTTCCATTTTCTTCGCCTGAGGTTCGCCCCCCGGTAGGTCCCGTCGGCCTGTTCCTTCTCCATGACCTTCAGGAAAAGTTTCGCCATTTTCAGGTTCTGGCTGCTGTCGGCGTAAAACGTGTCCCAGGCATAGTAATACAGGTCCTGCAGCTTCGAGGGTGTTATTTTCGCGGGTTGGTACACAACGTCGCCGCCCGTATACCGCCTCCAGTCGTTCGTCAGGATCCGCCCCGCCTTTTCATACGTTTCCCGGATCGGCGTATGGGGAAAAGGCGTAAGTATGGTGAACTCGGCCAGGTCCAGCTTTATTTCAAGCAGGAAGTCAACGAGCCGCTTGATGTAGTCCTCGTCCTGCTCGTCCGTACCGAGGATGATCGTTCCTTCCACGCCGATGCCCCGTTCCTGCAGCCGCTTTACACGTTTGCGGATGTGATCGGACGTGTCGAAAATCGCCTGATACACATACCAGCAGCCCGCTTCGGCCGCGAGATCCAGGATCTCGTCGTCATCCTTGATCGGATGGCAGACCCATTTCTTCTTGAGGGGGATCAGCGCCCGGAACAGGTCCTTTTCCCACTGGTCGTTCTGGGCCATCGAGTTGTCGACGAAAAAAAGACGGTTGTTGTCGATCGTCGCCAGCTCGCTGATCACGTCGTCGATGGGACGGGGCCTGAATTCCCTTCCGCCGAGGAAAGGCGTGCAGCACGGAAAGCAGTTGAACTTGCAGCCGCGCGACGCGTGGATCAGATCCACCATCTGCATGCCCCGGTAGTTATAGAGCTCAC
>JBGPHF010000155.1:0-5268 GCA_041484215.1 Nitrospirota bacterium | reverse complement strand
GTCGACGTTTCGCTTTGGGACAGGTCTGTGCGGGTCGAGGCAGAGGTGCTCTACGTGGTCACGTTCGAGGAAGGCCCGTTCTGTGAACCGGGAATGGGAATGAAATTCCTGAAAATCGAAGCCCAGGGCAGCTCGCTGATCAAGGCCTTCATCGACGAGCAGATCGGAATGGGGCCCTCGGGCCAGGCTTAAAAGAACTGGGGGTCCGTCCTTCCTGAGCGGAGGCCCTTGTTCAACACTTCGGCCCCGCCTTGCTCTTCTTCCGCACTGAACAGAAAATCATATCAAGGACTTCCTTTTGCTTGCCCTCGTATTTGTTCAGCACGGCGAGGCAGCTCCCCATGGGGAAGCGCTTGTGCAGGTACTCGGCGTCGCGCGCCGAAAGAATGACAATGCGGTTCTTGTTTACGCCCGCGCTTGTCGCGTAGGCGAGGATTTTGGAACCGTCCAGGCCGGGCATTTCCAGGTCTACCAGGAGCAGGTCGAGGTCGGTCGTGATAGAGGGCAGACACAGCACGGGATCGGAGCATGCCTTGAGCGAAAGCTCCGGGTAATTTTCGTTGATGTACTGCGTCAGCATCTTCAGGAACGCCGGGTCGTCGTCTATGATCAGGATATTGCCCATTTGAACCTCGTTTCTGTTGCCGCTTTTCCCGCCCTTGCGATTACTTCGCCGGTTTCTTATGCTCGTGATTAAAGATATGGTCCTTGCAGTAGCCTAAACCGTTGCAGTCGGAGCAGTACCGGAACTCCATCCGCGGATGGGAGATATCAGTGATGCCGCAAACGGCGCACGTGTGGAACGCCTCTTTCACGCCCGAGAACTGACGGGCCTGCTCGGTCATGCGCCGTCTGCCGGTCTTTATCCGCCAGTAAATGTCCCTGCCGAAGAACAGGAGAAAATTGCTGATCGACGCGAGCACAAGCATACGCTCGATCCATGTCCCCAAGATGAGCTTGTAGGCGTAGCCGATCCAGGTCAGGAGCGCCAGCCACTTGATCTTCACCGGGAGTATGAAGAAGATGTAGATCTGAAACTCGGGGTAGAGGAACGCGAAGGCCAAAAACACCGAGCCGGCGATGAACACGTTCGTGGCAATGGAGGAGGGGAAGAGAAAAGTCACGGCCACGGTCACGACGTACCCGACCAGCAGGTACAGGTTGTACCGGAACGCGCCCCAATGCCCCTCGAGCGCGCTCCCCATGAGGTAGAACATATACCAGGCGAAAAAAATGAAGATCGGGCTCGAGGACGGCGGAATGAACAGAAAGGTGATGAGCCGCCACCACTCGCCGCTTATGACATAGTCGGGAATGAGCACGACGCGGTCGAGCATGAACCTCCCGGACAGGGCGAAAATGTAGAACAGCGCCTGACCCGCGATGAGGTAGAGGGTTACATTCGGCACCTCATAGCGTCGTAATTTTTTTTCCAGCTTATCGAGCACGCTCATGGTTATAAAGCCTCATAGTATTGCTTTCCGCACTCACGTCTTCGTTGAGCGGCTAGAGCTCATCGATCGGGATAAAGCCGTTCACTTCCTTGACATAGAGCAGCGGCGCCTCGTTCTGGACCGGGGAGACAGGAACGTTGACAACAACGACGGGACCGGAAAGCAGCTGATCGACAACCCGCTTGACGATCTTGTCCGCTTTCGCACCGGATACTTTGTAGCGCTCTTTCAGATATTTTTTGATCGTCGCATGAACGGACAAGGGCCGCGACGAGTCGAACAGGGGCCGGTTCCGGCTGAAAAAATCCGTTTGTTCGGTGATGTTGCCGAGAATAGAATAGTAGTATTTTTTCTTGCAATCAACGTATCCCCGGCAGTTGTTCACGTAATCGTCCTCGTGAAAGGATGGGTCGAGCCACGCATCGTTCGACGCGTGCTTATACAGGACCTTCCCCTGCGACCTGATTTCCAGATCCCACGTGAAGGGATGCATAAAATCCTTACCGTGGAGGCACAGAACGGCCAACTCTTTCCGTCCGTCATTGGTGACCCCGACGTTTCGCTGAAAGGCCTGATCGACCTTGTGGTTCATGTCGAGAACAGACGCGGCAGGCGCAGCCGAGTGCCGGAGTACGACGAACAGGCATAAGAAAAGGGACCGCAACAGCAATGAAGTTCCTCCCAAAAGACGGATGCGAACGCAGGCTTTCGCATCAGACGAGCGACAAAGTTTTTCCGTTGATGAACAGCAATCGGCTGGATGGGTCGAATTCCGCCCGTATATCCTCCCCGGATTCCAGCTCCGCCGTGATGATTGCGCCATGTTCTACAAAAGGCAGCAGTTTCTTCCGGAGATAGGCCAGGAGGGCGTTCCGGTGGTTGAGGTTCGGGAGGAGTATGAGTTGAGAAAACCGCCGCACCAGGCCGGCGGCGTCGAAGGAAGGCTGACGGTCTATCTCTTTTCCGAAGAGCAGCAGGAACAACGCCCCGCCGTCATAAGCGTCCCGGTAGTAGCAGCTCGCGGAGCAGACTTCGGCTGCAAGGAGGGAGAGCGCGTGTCCGTCCGCCTTGTCTAAGTCCACCGAAGCCAGGGTGCATTCCTCTATGCCCCTGGACGCGCCCCATTCCTTCATTTGCAGCGCGGACTGTAGAAGCTCCTCGGGCGCCTCGGCTTGTTCATCGGCCCAGGCCCAGAGCCAGGTAAGCGTGTTGTCCGATTCCGTGCCGAGGACATGAAAGTAAAATTCCATCTCGCCGGAGAAGCGGAGCAGTCCCATGTCGAAATCCAGTTCAACCAGATGGTCGCCCAGGAGGCGGGAAAGCTTTTCCTGTTTTTCGAGTGAAATCAGCGCGTATTGTTCAAGAGAGTGGGTCAGTTCGTTCACGATTCACCTGAGACGAGCGTTGCGGAGGTCCGGAGAGCTCTGGACGCTTCAGCAGAAAACATAATACAGCATGGCGACGCGGGCGTCAAGCCTTCGGGCACGGTATCTCCGGTCACGGAACGGAGGTCCGGGCCGTTTCAGCGTTTTTCCAGTTCGAGAATGCGTTTGCGCAGTCCTTCGGGTAGTGCTGTCTTTTTTCCTTCCCGATAATTGTAGATGACGATCACGCCCTCGCCCTCGGCGGCGATCTTGTTGTGCCTGGCGCTCACGACTATGTGCTTCATGGTAAAACGATCCGCTTCGATGTCAATCACCCTGGCGCCGATGGAAACAACGTCAGGGAAGGTGAGAGGAATTTTAAACTTGCACGCGACCGATCCGAGAATCGGCCCGATGCCCGTCTCTTCCCGGTACCGGTGCAGCCCCACCTTTTCGGAATAGGCGATCCGGGCGTTTTCAAAGTACCGGAAGTAGACGATGTTGTTGACGTGCTGGAACGCGTCCATTTCTCCCCAGGCAACGGGCACTTGAACGACGACGGGATACTCTTGTAATAACTCCTGCATGGCGTTCTCCTGATTCGGACAAGCCGGAACAACGGAATTTTTTTTATCCCAGCGACACCGCACCCGCTCCCAGGACGGATTCGATCTCCCCGATAAGCTGCTCCGAGGGGTTCACGCGGATCTCCCTGCCCACGGAAATGAGCGACTCTTTGCGCGAGGGATTGTGGAGCCTGAGAAAAACGGGGATCGTTCCCTGGTAGCGGAGCAGGATCTCCTTCACTTTGACGAGGTCGTCCTGGGTCAGGCCAGTGGCGTTGAACCGGATATCGAGCCTCGTCGTGCCTTTCTTCTTGACTTCGGCGAGGAGATGCACCCGCACGGCCTTGATCTTGTTGCCCTGTTCGCTCTTGTCCAGCTGGCCGGCGATGATCAGTGGGGTATCGGTCAACAGCATGTGCTGGGCCGATTTGTAGAGGTCCGGGAACACGACGACCTCTACTGCGCCTGAAAGGTCTTCGAGGTTCAGGATGGCCATCTTTTCCTGGCTCTTCTTGGTGATTTTGATCTTCATGCCCGCGATGACGCCGCAGATCGTGACCTCTTTGCCGTCGGGAGCGGCATCGAGCGTCTCGGTCGTTGCCGTGGCGTACCTGGCGATATCGGCCTGGAACGCGGCAAGGGGATGGCCGGAAAGGTAGAACCCGATGCTTTCTTTTTCAAAGGAGAGGAGCTGGCTTTCCTTCCATTCAGGGACATCGGGCAGGGACGGCTCCCGGTGAGTGTCCAATGCGTCGAAAATATTGAACTGGCCGATGGCTTCCTGTTCCTGGTGTTTGCCGCCCTGGTCGATGATCATATCCAGGCCTTCCATCATTTGGGCTCGTCGGGCATTGCTGAAATCGAAAGCCCCGCATTTGATGAGTGCTTCGATCACTCTTCGGTTAACTCGACGCTGGTCGACCTTGTTGCAGAAGTCCGACAGGGACGTGAAGGCCCCCTTGGACTCGCGCGACTCGATGATGGCCTCGATGGCGGATAGCCCCACGTTTTTGACCGCGGCGAGGCCGAAGCGGATCGATCCGATCGTACTGACGGGGTCGACGCTCTCGCGGTCGTGGGCCTCGATCACGGTGAAGTCCCAGCGGCTTTCATTGACATCCGGGGGAAGGATGTCGATGTGCATCTGGCGCGACTCGAAGATATACTTCACCACCTTGTCCGAGTCCTGGACTTCGCTCGTGAGCAGGGCCGCAATGTAATCGACCGGATAGTGTGCCTTGAGAAAGGCCGTCTGGTACGAGATGAGCGCATAGGCGGCGCTGTGGGACTTGTTGAACCCGTACTCGGCGAATTTAGCCATGAGGTCGAAGATGGCCTCGGCTTTTTTCACGTCGATATGCTGTTTTTTCGCGCCGTCCAGGAAAGGCACTTTTTCCTTGGCCATGACCTCGGGATCTTTTTTCCCCATGGCGCGGCGCAGAAGATCGGCGCCTCCCAGGGAGTAGCCTGCCAGGGTCCTGGCGATCTGCATCACCTGCTCCTGGTACACGATAACGCCATAGGTGTCTTTTAAGATCGGTTCCAGTTGGGGAAGCTCGTAGGTGATCCTGGTGGCGCCTTTCTTGCGCTTGATGAAGTCGTCGACCATTCCGCTCCCGAGCGGGCCGGGACGGTAAAGCGCGACCAGGGCGATCAGATCCTCGAAGCACTGGGGCTTCATTTTGATCACGATATCGCGCATTCCCGAGGATTCGAGTTGGAATACGCCTGCTGTTTCTCCCCGGGACAGTAGTTCGTAGGGCTTGACGTCGTCCAGGGGGATGCGGTCGATCTGGAACGGTTCGGCGGAAGCGAGCGGCGCTTTCTGCAGGCGCTGGTTGATCGTCTCGACGGCCTTGTTGATCACCGTAAGCGTCCGGAGTC
>JBGPHF010000154.1:0-5271 GCA_041484215.1 Nitrospirota bacterium | reverse complement strand
GTATGGCCGACCATGTCGGGATTGGCGTAATTGACGAGGATGAAGCCGTACTGCTTCGATTGGATGCGTTCAACGAGTCTGTCGGTAACTTCCCGCGCGCTCATCTCGGGTTTTTTATCGTAGGTGGCCACGTCACGCGGCGACGGGACTAGCTCCCGGTCTTCGAGCGGAAACGGAGGCTCCTGACCTCCGTTAAAGAAGAACGTGACATGGGCGTATTTTTCGGTTTCCGCGATGCGAAACTGCCGCACCCCGCGCTTGCTCAGGACTTCTCCTAAAATATTGGTCAGTCGCGACGGCTCGAAAGCAACGGGCAGCTTAAAGGTTTCATCGTACGTTGTGAGGCAGACAAAAGAGGAAAGCTTCGGCAGTACGGCGCGGGTGAAGCCTTGAAAATCAGGATCCGTGAAAGAGCGCGTGATTTCGCGGGCGCGGTCGGAGCGAAAATTACAGAAGATGACCGTATCGTCGTCGGCTATTTTGGCAATCGGATGGTGGGTGTCAGCGTCGATGATGACCGTCGGGAGCAGGAATTCATCGGTCTTGCCGTGCTCGTAACTTTGTTTAACGGCCTCCACTGCGGAATACTTCCTGATCCACTCGCCCAGCACCAAAGCTTCGTACGCCTTCTGGACCCGCTCCCAGCGCTTGTCGCGGTCCATGGCATAAAAGCGTCCTGATACCGAACCGATTTTGCCGATGCCGATTTTTTCGAGAAAGTCTTCGAGTTGCTTGATGTAGCCGAGGGCGCTGGAGGGCGGCGTGTCCCTGCCGTCCAAAAAAGCATGGAAATAAACGTCCTGAATCCCCTGCGCCTTGGCAAGTTCGAACATCGCGAAGATGTGGTCGAGCCTGCTGTGCACGCCTCCGTCCGAGAGCAAGCCCATGAGGTGGAGGGCTCCGCGCGATTTCGCGGCTTGCATCGCATTGATCAGGACGGAGTTTTTGGCGAAAGCGCCTTCCCTGATCGCTTTGCTGATGCGGGTTGAATCCTGATACACCACCCTGCCCGCGCCGAGGTTCAGGTGACCGACTTCGGAATTTCCCATCTGTCCGTCAGGCAGGCCGACTGCCTCGCCGGCAGCCTGGAGCTCCGTGTGCGGGCAATCAGCGATAAGACCGCGGTAAACCGGCGCTTTCGCTTGGGCAATGGCGTTGCATTCGATATTATTATTAATGCCCCATCCGTCCAGGACAATGAGCACCACCGGCTTATCTGACATAAGTAAACGCTCCTTGAAAACGAAAGGAGCCAGTTGGCAGGAGCCAGGTGTCAGAAGAAAGACTGGGTTTCATTCTGGATTCTGGATTCTGGATTCTGGCTACTGCTTGCACCCAGCGCTTACGAGTGCTTCAGCGCGAGTGCAGGGGGGCTTCTGACACTTGAATTATCAGCAGGGCTTTTCGAGATTTACCCCGAACGTGTTCCACTTACCGCAGTTCGGACACCGCCCCGACCAATCCGAGGTGCGTAATTCGCAGTTCGAACACACATAGGGAATGATGATCTGTTTCTTGAAACCGAGGGCTTTTTTAAATTCCGATGCCGCCAGTCCCAGGGAGCCTCTGCGCAGGTAGATGTTGCCGAGCAGTTTATGCACATCGGGCAGTTCTTTATCGCCCCAGTCGACGGAAGAGAGAATATCGAATGCTTCGTCGACCATTTCAAGCCGATAATACAGCTTGCCCATAAAAAATTTGAGCGGCACGCTCTGCGGTTTCCAGGTAATGGCTTGTTTATAGATTTCGATGGCTTTCCCGGGCTCTCCCTGCTTTAAATAGAGGTCTTCCAACCGGTGCAAAAGAAGGACCGATGAGGTCATCTTATACGCCTTTTCCCAGAGTTCAGCCGCTTCCTCTACTTTGCCCTCCTCCAGGTACACCTCTCCCAATCCAAGATAAGCGGGTACGAAATCCTTGTCAAGCTTGATCACGCCGCGAAAGGATTTTCTCGCCCGTTCCAGGTCCCCCGCTTCGAGGAGCGACCGGCCGAGTTCGTACTTGAAGCCCACGAGCTTGCGGTGTTCGACCTCCTGCTCCGTCATTGAGAGCGGGTTGGCGAGAAGGCGGCGTTGCGCCTCGTACAGCTCCTCCCAATGGTTCAGCTTCTGGTAGAGGTCGCGCATCTTGATGAGCGCCGTCAAATTGGAGGCGTCCTTCGACACGATCTCCTGATAGACCTTGAGCGCGTCGTCGTAGCGTTTCGTTTCTTCATAGTCCGCAGCAAGGGAGAACATCACCTCCTGATTGCCCGGGTCCAGGCCCAGCGCCTTCTGGTGGAGCAAGACGGCCTCCTGGGGGTTCCTTTCGCGCAGCTGGCCGATCCCCATGCGAAGGAGCGTGTCCACGTGGTGAGGGTCGATGGCGAGCACCTTCTGGAAGAACCCCGTTGCTTCCGTGTTTCGTTTCGCGAGCAGCGAATTCAATCCTTTCGTGTAGAGCTCCTGGATCTTGGTCCGCTTCTTTTGTTCCCGCTGTACGCGAAGGCCGCGGAGAAACCGTTTGACGTCCCGCATCAGGTAGAGTGCGAATATCATGGCGGCGCCGCTGAACAGGGTAATGAAAAAGAAAGCTGCTTTTGTGATTTCGAAGGATTTGGACGGTAGCAGACTGACCGTAATCGTCCCCGGGTTGAACTCACGCAATACGAAAATAGCCAGGAGCATGGCCAGAAAAAAAATCGTGACAAAAAATCTCATTCTTGTCCCTTTCCCGTGCAGAGTTCGGACGGCCGCGCTGAGATAGGGCGCCGGGCCGGTTTTTCAATAGTGGTATGTTTTCCCTTTAATGATAGTATAGGAACGATACAGCTGTTCAAGAAGTACCAGCCTGGCCATTTCGTGCGTGAACGTCCACCGGGACAGGGCAACGGTCTTTTTCGAGCGCTCGATTACCCGTTCGTCGAGCCCCAGCGCCCCCCCGATGACGAACACAAGTTCCCGCGCGCCGGATTCCAGGAGCGTGTTTAAAAACGCGGCGAACTCATGGGAGGTAAATTCATCCCCTCGTTCATCGAGACTGACCAGGAGCGGACTCGCGGATACTGTTTTGAAAATCCGCTCCGCCTCTTTTTTCCTGATCAGGGGCGCGTCCTTGAGGTCGGAAATCTTCTCTTCCTTCAATTCCTTGATTTCCACGTCCGTGAAATGGTTGAGCAAGCGAAGGTATTTTTTGAGCCCCTCCTGGACAAATCGCTCCTTCGTTTTCCCCATGCAGAGGACGGTCAGTTTCATAGCGGGGCGCCCTGCAAGGCAGCGGGACGCGCGGCAAAGGCTACTCGGGCGGCTTCGCTCCACAGCTTTTCGAGCGCGTAATGGACCCGCGTCTGCTCATCGAAAATGTGGACTACCACGTCGCCGTAATCCATGAGCACCCAGCTCGCTTCCCCTTGCCCTTCGATATGGGAAGGATGCAGACCCGCGCCCGCGAGCATCCGGCCGATCTCGTCCGCAATTGCGGAAACCTGAACGGCAGTGACGCCGGAACAAATCACGAAATAATCGGTAATGTACGCAAGCTTGCGAAGATCGAGGACCTCGATATCGAATGCCTTTTTGCTGTCCGCGGCCTCCGCCGTAAGCAGCGCTGTTTCCCGTGCGCTAAGCATATAATTTATTTTCGATTATATAATGTTCCACCGCTTCAGGCAAGTGGTATTTGATGGTGCGCGCCTGGCGGATGCGCGTCCGAATGTCCGTGGAAGATATATCATAGAGGGATATTCGCTCGAGATAAACCCGTTTCTGATCGGACTTCACGGCGATCTGCGCGGTCTCCTGCCGGTCCAGCGCCGCAAGGCCCAGGGCCGACTCCTTCAGAAAAACGATCTTGGCGAGGTCGGTAAAGGAGTATCCCGGCCGTGACAGGGCGACAAAAGAGCAGAGTGTGAGGAGGCGCTCCCAGCCCTTCCAGGTCTGGATGTCCAGGAACGAATCGAGCCCGGTGATGAAATACAATTCCGTGCCCGGATACAGCGTAAGAAGTGCCTCGACGGTATCGATGGTGTAGGACTTCCCTCCGCGCTTTACCTCGATGTCCGATATTTTGAAGTTTTTGTTCCCGCTGATGGCGAGACGGACCATCTCCAACCGCTGTACGGCGGAAGGCATGTCTTCTTCTTGTTTGTGCGGCGGAAGGAAGGAGGGAATAAACAAGACACGGTCCAGTTTCAGCCGGTCACGCACCTCTTCGGCCGCGGCCAAGTGGCCGTAATGGATGGGATTGAACGTCCCTCCGAGAATTCCTAGTCGCTGCGTCAAAATACCCTCATTTCGGATTGCTGCTTGCGGATTTACTCTTGATGCAGTGTGTCTCAAGGGCCTTCACTCCGCACTCCGCGTTATTTTCGTATCTGTCCATTGCCAAAGACAATGAATTTGGTAGAAGTGAGTTCCTCCAAACCCATAGGCCCCCGCGCATGGATCCTGGTTGTCGAGATGCCGATCTCGGCGCCAAGTCCGAACTCGAAACCATCATTGAGTCTGGTTGAGGCGTTTACAAAAACAGCTGAAGCATCCACCTCGCGCTGGAACCTGAGCGCCTTTGCATAATCGTCCGTGACGATCGCTTCGGAATGCTGCGAGCCGTGGGCCGCAATATGCTCCATGGCATCGTCCATGCTGTCAACGACTTTCACGTTCAGGATCAGCTCGTTGTACTCCGTGTCCCAGTCCTTGTCTGTCGCCTGCTTGACCTCCGGCGCGACGGCCTTGGTCCTGGCGCAGCCTCTGATCTCCACGCCGGCATTCGTAAATCGTGCGATCATTGCAGGAAGAAAAGAGGACGACAGATCCTTGTGCACCAGCATGGTTTCCATGGCGTTGCAGGTGCCCGGTCGCTGGACCTTGGCATTCAAGCAGATCTCCGCGGCCATGGCCGGGTCGGCTTTGCAATCAACATACACATGACAGACGCCTTTGTCATGTTTGATCACGGGGATGGTCGAATTCTCCGAGACCATGCGGATAAGGCCCTCGCCGCCCCGGGGAATGATGAGGTCGATAAACTGATTGAGCTTCAGCATTTCCATAACACAGGCCCGGTCCGGGTTTTCGATGAACGAGACCGCGCCTTCGGGGATGCCGGCTTCGGCGCCTGCCTTGGAAAGGACCTCGACAATAGCTGAATTGGAATAGACCGCTTCGGACCCGCCCCGAAGCAGCACCCCATTGCCGGACTTGAGACACAAGGCCGCGGAATCCGCGGTCACGTTCGGACGCGACTCGTAAATAATGCCGATGAGCCCGATCGGAACGCGCATCCTGCCGATCT
>JBGPHF010000153.1:0-5283 GCA_041484215.1 Nitrospirota bacterium | reverse complement strand
TGGTGGGCATGGACCGGCGGCCTGCTGGGAGCCGCGCTCGTCTACCTCTTGATCGTGCTGGCCGAGAGCCTGGGCGCGGCCGTGATGGTCGCCCTTATCATAACGGGACAGATGGTGGTCTCGCTCATCCTGGACCACTACGGCCTGGTCGGGTATGCCCGGCACCCCCTCAATCCCGCGCGCGTCCTGGGGACGGTGCTGCTCCTGGCCGGCGTGTTCCTGGTAAGGTATAAATAGGCTGAAACGTTTAGAGGGTTCGAACCGTTCGAGGACTGAAAAATATTTTTTGTGCGAGTTCTGGGAGTTCTAGGCCCTCATGTTCAGGCCGATCGCCGTATCTGATTCCGGCGAGTAAATATCCGCCAGGAGTGCGTCATACATGTCCCAGATATGCTGCCTGCACTTCGGGCAGCATTCCAGGAGGGCAGAAAGACGGGTTTTTGTAATAACGATTGCCCCGCAATCGGGACATATGATTCTGAACCGTGTCATACGCGCCTCCTCTCTTGTGCCAGGTACGGGGACCGATCTTTCTTTGGTCAGTCACTTAAAACGAGTGCGACAAGATACCGCAGAAAGTTTTCTCTCTTCAAAAGCGACTGGTCAAAGTAGAGTGAACTTTCACTCATGATGTTTTTCAGCTCCTTCTTCTGGTCGTTGATCCCGAAACAAGATCTCTCGTTGGCATCCATAGAGCATCCCTCCCTTTCTCTGCCCGATATAGTGCATTGAATATGCCAAAAATGGGAAAGGATTTTTTTCAAAGACTTATTGTGTCTTGTTTTGAAAAAAACGAGCATGATTGGGTGAATTGCCCGATTGTAAGGGAGAATCACCACGTAGAATGATTATCAACGTGAAAATTACCTGATACTACCAGCCTCCTAACCATGGTATGATATTACAACGCTTTTATCTCACGGGGAAGGTGCGCGCGTGCCGATAGAAATCCAGGTCTTTTCCGATTACATCTGACCGTATTGCTTCATCGGCGAGGGCATCGTCGAAAAGCTGAAACAGGAATTCGAGCTCACCGTCGTGTGGCGGGGAATCGAGATCCATCCTGAAACGCCGGCAGCGGGCCGCCCCCTGACCGACCTCTTCCGCGCGGAGGACATCGGGCGCATGAACGGGCGTCTCCAAGAGGACGGAGCCCCGTTCGGGATCACGTTTGCCACCCGGCCCTTTCTGTCCAACTCCCACGCCGCTCTCCTGGCCGCGGAATTCAGCCGAGAACAGGGACGCTTCGACAAACTTCACCCCGCGCTTTTCAGCGCCTATTTTTCCCACGGCCTCGATATAGGAAACTTCGATGTTCTTGCAGAGTTGGGAGAGCAGGCAGGTCTGGACCCTCTTGCCCTGCGCGAAGCGATCTCCACGCGGGTGCATGAGTCGCTCCTCACGGCCGCGAAAGAGGATGCCGCGCACATCGGCCTGACCGGAGTTCCCACGTTTCTCGTGAACAGGAAGAAGGCGCTCGTGGGCGCGCAGCCGCTGGATGTTTTCCGCAAGGTTCTGCGATCATAGAATAGCGTAGAGCGAGAACAACCTGGCCTCATGTACCCTGCACGTCTCGCTTCCTTCATTCGCCCCTTTTGCTATACTCTATTTGTGTTTGGAAGGAAACAGGAGGGCACACTCATGATGGAAGCAAAAGACTTTGCCACCGGTTGCCTGACAATACTGCTCTGTGCGATTTTAATCCCCCTCTTTTTTCTGGTCTTCAAACTGACCCTTCTGCTTGCGGTCTTCCTTGCAATCTTTACGGGCGTCATCGTGGGGGTAACCGTTTTAGGCAGAATAATAAGATTCTTTATTGCGGGGAAATGACCGTAAACGGAACAGCTGAGGAGACAACATCAGGATGGAGCGCAGTCTTCACGCCATAGACAATTCTTCTCCGGGCAGGTCAGTGCCCGAGAAGACCGAAAACAATCTGTATTCCCCTCTGCTCTCTGGATCGCTTTTATAAGCTCTATCATCGTCGCGTTCCTTGTGTCAATCCCCATTCGTCTTGCAATGGTCCTGACCTCCCGAAGTCTCTTCACTTGCGCGGCACGCGCTTCTTTCCTCTTTTTAAAAACCTTGAGGTCCACAACCTTTTCGGCCTGAGCGGCCTTCTTTTTTGCGGCATCGTTGATGTTCTTGATCTTCATCGGTAAACCCCGGGAATCATCTGCGGTCAGCAGGAATTTACAAAAAGTATACCACAGGAACGGACATGCCTCGGGGCATGCTATACTAATATCATGCGCACCATTCGATTGTAAAAAGGAGGCCACCATGGGAGACAAACGCGGCAGGAAGGTCAAGGAAAAAAGCCAGAAGCAGAAGACAATCAAACATGTGCATGATGTGCAGGAGAAGAAGGACCATCAGGTAAAGAGCACGTTTGAGTTGAAAAGGACAGCTTAATATCTCCTAGGAACCAAATGGCGGTTGATTGATGCGCCGAATGAAGCACAGGCAAAAAAAAGGGCGGCCTTAAGAAGGCAGCCCTTTCGTCGTTTCAGTCCAGGTCTTTTCGCTCCTAGTCCTTTTTCTCCACCAGCTTCTGGAAGGCCGATATCAGGTCTATGGGAAGCGGGAACACGATGGTCGTATTCTTCTCCGTCCCGATCTCGGTGAGCGTCTGGAGGTATCTGAGCTGGAGGGCGATCGGGTTCTTGCTGATGACCGCCGCGGCCTCTCCCAGTTTCGCCGATGCCTGGAGCTCGCCTTCGGCGTGGATGATCTTGGCGCGCCGTTCCCGTTCCGCCTGCGCCTGGATGGCAATGGCGCGCTGCATCTCGGCCGGCAGGTCCACGTTCTTCACTTCCACCGTGGTCACCTTGACCCCCCAGGGTTCGGTCTGTAGATCGATCACCTTTTGCAGCTCCGCGTTGATGGCCTCACGGTTCGAGAGCAGGTCGTCGAGGGAGTTCTGGCCTAAGATGCTCCGGAGCGTGGTCTGCGCGATGAGCGAGGTGGCATAGTAGAAATCCTCGACCTCGACGATCGCCTTGCGCGGGTCTATCACCCGGAAGTAGACCACGGCATTCACCTTCACGGTAACGTTGTCCTTGGTGATCACGTCCTGCGACGGGACGTCCATGGTGACCGTCCGGAGGCCTACGCGCACCATTTTTTGTATCCCGGGGATCAGGAGGATCATGCCCGGGCCTTTTACGCCGCCTTCAAGCGCCACTTTGCCGAGGGTGAAGATTACGCCCCGCTCGTACTGCTTCAGGATCTTGACCGTATTGAACAGAAACCATACAATAATAACTATCGCTACCATGAAACCGAGTCCGAGTGCCGGCATATCGAAACCTCCTTGTTTTTTTTCTGTTCCAACCGTTTCAAGCGCGTAAGCCGCTTAAACGCCAACGGCCTTTTTGACTTTCAGTTTGAGCCCTTCGACTGCTTCGACCGCAATGCGCGAGCCCTTTTGAATGGGTTCCTCGCTCCAGGCGGTCCAGTACTCGCCGCGCAGGAACACCTGGCCGGTCGCGTGGATATCGGTCCTTGCTTCGCCCGTTAGTCCGAGCATCCCTTCCTTGCCGGTATCGGCCTTCTCCCCGTGCACGCGCACCGCCAGTCTCACGGTAATGATGAAGAGAACCGCCGAGAGGCTCACGACCGGCGCGATCACGGCCCAGGAAATACGGAGGTAGGGAGACGTGGACTCGATCAGCATGAGCGAGCCGATTGCCATGGCGATGGTGCCGCCCACGCCCAGGACCCCGTGGCTCGTGATGAACGCCTCCGCGATGAAGAGGGCCACGCCGAGAAGGATCAGCATGAGCCCGGCGTAGTTGATCGGGAGCGTCTGGAGCGCGTAAAACGCGAGGATCAGGCAGATGGCCCCGGCCACTCCCGGGAAGACCGCGCCGGGGTTCGAGAGCTCGAAATAGAGGCCGTAGAAGCCCAGGATCATGAGAATGTAGGCGATATTGGGGTTGCTGATCGTATTCAGGAACTTGAACCGGAACCCCATTTTTATTTCCACGATTTCCGCGCCCGCGGGGTATGGAGCGTCCGCTTGCCCGCGATGAGGTCCGCGGTCTTGCCATCGAGGTCGGCAAGGAGCGCCGGTATATCGGGCGCAATGAAGTCGATCACCTTTGCTTTCAACGCTTCGGTCTCGGTGATGGAAGCGCTCTTGCGCACCGCTTCCTCCGCCCACTTGGCGTTCTTGCCGCGTTTTTCAGCGATGCTCCGCGCCATGGCTGCCAGGTCGTTCACGATCTTCCCTTCCATGGTCGGGTCCATTTTGCCTTCCATGGTGACCGGGTGGGCGGCGCCGATGTGCGTGGTCGGCGCCATGGCGGCGAAGTTCGCGGCGATCGTGATGAACACGCCCGCTGATGCCGCTCTCGCTCCGGAGGGGCCCACGTACACGACCACAGGGACGTCGGAGGACATCATCTTCTTCACGATCTCCCGCATGGAGTCGACGAGCCCTCCGGGCGTGTCCAGCTGGATGATGAGCGCTTCCGCATTTGCTTTCGACGCGATGTCGATGGACTTATTGATGTATTCGGAGACCACGGGCGTGATCGCTGCGTCCACGGTGATGAGATAGACTTTCTTGGAAGGCGGCGTCGGGGGCGGCTGCGGCGCGGTCTTCTTTTCCCCCGTGGTATCGGCCAGGAGGCCCGTTCCAAAAGAGAGCGCGATGACGGCAAGAAGCAAGATAAACAAAAAACGTGCGGCTTTGGTGCGCATGGTCAGCCTCCCTTGAATGGGAAAAGTATATACGCAATGCCAGCGAGTGTCAAGAATCCCTTGACTTGAAAGGGGTTTTTCTGTAGCATCCCTCATCATTATGAGAGTGACCGGAGGCATAGGAAAAGGGCGGAGGCTGAAAGTGCCGCCGGGATCGCGCGTCAGACCGACGTCCGACAAGGTGAAACAGGCGTTGTTCAACATCCTGGGCGAAAAAGTGAAGGGCGCGTCGTTTCTCGATCTGTACGCGGGCACCGGTGGGGTCGGCATCGAGGCGCTCAGCAGGGGAGCGGAGAAAGTCGTGTTCATCGACGATTCCCGGGATTCCCTCCAGGCGGTCAAGAAGAACGTCGAGCAGACCGGATTCAACGACCGGGCGCAGGTCATCCCGCACCGGGCAGAGACCTTTCTCAGAAAAACAAACGAGCGGTTCGACCTCGTTTTCCTGGACCCGCCGTATTCTCTCGAAGTCGAAACGCCGCTCACTCTTGTTTGGGAGTCCGGGGTCTTGAATCCCGGCGCGATCGTGGTTGCCGAGCATTTTAAAAAGCAAGCCTCGGTCCCGCAGGCCGG
>JBGPHF010000152.1:0-5294 GCA_041484215.1 Nitrospirota bacterium | reverse complement strand
GGTGATGGCGCTCTTTCACTACAAACTGCAGCAGCGGTTGATAGGCTGGCATTATCTCCAACCCATAGAACCCAAGTTGACGCGGCTGACGCTCACGATCTCACGCCAGAAGCTGCCGAGTCTTCACCCCGCCGATCTTGCCCAGATCATCAGCGAAGTATCCCAGAAGGAGCGTGCTGCGATCTTCGGCAGCCTCGATGTGGAGACCGCGGCCGAGGCCCTGCATGAACTCGACCCGGGTGTCCAGGCCGATATTATCGACGACATGTCCAATGAACGGGCATCGGACATCCTGGAACGCATGCCGCCCGATGAGGCCGCGGACGTGCTCGGTGATCTTCCCGAGGCCAAGGCCCAGGAACTGATCAACCTGATGGAAAAGGAAGAAGCCGAGGACGTGCAGGAACTGCTCGAGCATGAGGAGGACACCGCGGGCGGTCTCATGACGACCGAGTATCTCGCGTTCCCGCCCGATATGAGCGTCGAGGACGCAATCAAGGAGTTGCGGCTCGAGGCGCCGGACGTCGAAACCATCTACTACCTCTATATCCTTGACCACGAAGAGCGGCTTCTGGGTGTGCTGTCGCTCAAAAACCTCATCTTGGGGGCGCCGCACGCCAGGCTCGGAGACCTCATGACCGCGCCGGTCAAGACCCTCTCGCTCGATTCAGCGGAGAACGACGTGGCTGAGTTCATTTCGAAATACAATCTCCTTGCCGCGCCGGTGGTGGATGAAAACATGGTCCTGCACGGAATAGTGACCGTCGACGACGTGGTGGATTTCCTCCTTCCCACGGCCTCCCGAAAAAAACGCAGAAAACTGTAGCAAGACCCGCGGATGGTAAATCGGTGAAGCTGCTTGAGCGCATCAAAAATTTGAAGAAGGTCCGGATGATCGCGCTCCTCAGCGTCATCGGGCCGGGGTTCATCGCCGGGAACGCGGGCAATGACGCAGGCGGCATTGCGACCTATTCCATCGTGGGCGCCCGCGAGGGCTACGGCCTGCTCTGGGCGCTGGTGCTCATAACGTTCGCCCTGGCCGTGGTCCAGGAAATGTCTTCGCGCATGGGCGTGGTCACGGGCAAGGGCTTCGGAGACCTCGTGCGGGAGCAGTTCGGCGTGCGAGTCACTTTGGCGGTCATGGCGCTCTTCGTCTTCGCAAACCTCACGGTCACCATCGCCGAATTCGCGGGGATCGCGGCGAGCATGGAGCTTTTCGGGGTCAATAAGTACATTTCCGTCCCGGTGTCCGCTTTCGTGGTCTGGCTCGTGGTGGTGAAGGGGAACTTCAAGCAGGTCGAGCGCTTTCTCATCGCGATCAGCCTGGTGTACCTTACCTACGTGTTCTCCGGGTTCATGGCAAACCCGCCGTGGCACGAAGTGGCGAAACAGATCATGCTGCCGCGCATAAAGTTGGACAAGGACTATTTTCTCCTCTTCATCACCATGGTCGGCACGACCATCACGCCGTATATGCAGTTCTATCTCCAGTCCGCGGTCGTGGACAAGGGCGTGCGCATCGAAGAATACGGCTACGCAAAGTTCGACGTCTACGCCGGTTCGATCATGACCGTTTTCATAGCCTTCTTCATCATCCTGGCCACGGGCACGATTCTCCATCCCGCGGGCGTGGTCGTGGACTCGGCCGAAGACGCGGCCCGTGCGCTGGAGCCGCTGGCGGGCAATTTTTCCTCCCACCTCTTCGCCATCGGGTTGTTGAACGCGTCTTTCCTCGCTGCGTTCGTCCTGCCCCTGGCCACGGCCTACGGGCTGTCCGAGGCCTTCGGCTGGGAATCGGGGATCAACAAGACCTTCCGGGAAGCGCCCCAGTTTCTCGGCTTCTACACCGCCTTCATCGCGATCGGCGCGGGGGTCATCCTCTGCCCCGGCGGCATGCCGCTCATCAAGATCATGTTCCTGTCCCAGACAATAAACGGCATTCTCCTGCCCATCGTGCTCCTCATTATGCTGAGGCTTGTCAACGATAAATCGATAATGGGAACGTACGTTAACTCCCGGCGAATGAACATTATCACCTGGATCACCGTGGCCGTGCTCATCCTGCTCACCGTGATGCTGCTGGTAACGAGTGTTATGGGGTAGTAGTTTTTTCTGAAGGGCGGCGACGTCGTCTTCTAGTCGCCCTCGCGTAGGACTGCTGTTTCGTTATCCTGAAGCTTTTCCTCGGGCCACACCCGTTGCTCGATCTCATTCAGCAAATCCCCGAAGGTTTCGGGATTGATCGCTGAACAAACCACCCCGTTAAAACGCGCCGCAATAGCCCTGGCCCAGAGGGGGTTCACGAGGTCGGCTTTGTTCAGCACCGTGAGCTTCGGAATGCTTTCCAGGCCGAGCTCCCGCAGAAGATTACTCACCGACTCCATCTGCTGCTCGAACCGCGGATTGGAAACGTCGACCACGTGCAGGATAAGGTCCGCGTCCTGCATTTCGTCGAGGGTGGCCCGGAACGCCCCTAAAAGATCGTTCGGCAGGTCCTTGATGAATCCGACGGTGTCGGTGATGACCACTTCGCGGTCGCGCGGGAACCGGAGCCTTCGCGTGGCCGTGTCCAGGGTCGCAAAGAGGAGGTTCTCCGCCTTGACTTCGGATTTCGTGAGTGTGTTAAACAGCGTTGACTTGCCCGCGTTCGTGTACCCGGCGATCGATACGATCGGGATCTCGCTCTTTACCCGCCGCTCCCGCCGCTGGCCCCTGGCTTTGCCGAGGGCGTCGAGTTGCTTTTCCAGCCTCCTGATCTTGTCCCGCGCGCGGCGCATGTCGACTTCGAGCCTCGTTTCACCGGGCCCTCTGCCGCCGATGCCGCCGGTTAAGCGCGAGAGCGCCGTTGAACGCTCGGAAAGGCGGGGGAGGCGGTACTTGAGCTGCGCAAGCTCCACCTGCACCTTGCCGTCGCCGCTGTGCGCCCGGCGGGCGAAGATATCCAGGATGAGCTGTGTGCGGTCGATGACGCGCATCTCGGTTATGTCGCCGATAGCCTTCACCTGGGCGGGGGTAAGGTTCTGGTCGAAGACGATCAGGTCCGCGCCAAGCTGCTGAGAACGGATAATGAGCTCCTTGAGTTTGCCTTCTCCGAGCAGATACCTCGGGTTGATGTCATGGAGCCGCTGGATCACCGTGTCGAGCACCGTGATGCCGTCGGTGCGAGCAAGTTCCTTGAGCTCCTCGACGGATTCTTCCTGCTCCTGTTTGCTTTTTTTCGAAACGCTGACCAGTATAGCGCGGTCTTTCGCGGCGACTTTGATCGCGGACTGGGCGCGCTCCATCTCGCGTTCGAGCTCGGTTATAAAATCCAGGGCGTCTACGGCAACCGCGTGCACGGGCTGGGGGGGCAGGACTTCGTACAGTTTTTCGTCGGGGTTGGGCGGCAGCAAATGGGCCAGGGATATATTACCCGGCAGCCCGTTTGCGCCGACGGAAAGGGCCGCGATCATGTCCAATCGCAGAAGCGCCAGATCGGTGAGGTCTTCCTGGTTCAGCGGATGGTCTTTCAGGTGCGTATGAATGAAGCGGACGCCCCTCAGCCGTTTCGCGCCGAGCCGGTGCTCCGAGAGGTCCGGAATGAGGATGTCCTTGTTCGAGCCGACAAGCACGTCCCGAATGGCCCCGGAGCGGTCGATGAGGAGCCCGACCTGCCTGCCGATTTCCGCAGAGGCCTCGGTCAGCGCCCTGGCCGCCTCGGGCGTAATGACCATCTGAGGAGGGGTCCGTCTTCGATACAGGCGTTCGAGCATTTTGAGCTCGGCGGGTTTCAGACCGGTGGTGTTGCCGTGAACAGTGGGGATAGGGTGACTCCTTCGCGTTAAATAAAAAACCGTTAATGAACTAATTGTACCACAGGCCGGAGAATTTCGACACACAATCCTCCGCATAAAAAAAGGCAGCGCACGGGATACTCTGCGCTGCCTCGGGCAAGGGGAAAAGGATTACTTTACCCGATAGACGATGTCGTGTTCCCGTGCGTGGTCGATCACCTTGAGCCCGGCGCTTTGCCCGGCCGCGACCTGGTCCACGTGCCGGTGCTCGTATTCCAGGGAATCCACCGTTTGCGTGATGTCGGTCGTGTGCCCTTTAATATGGATCGTATCTCCTGTTTTGAGGACGCTTTTGTTTACCTGCACCAAAGCCACGCCGAGATGGCTGTAGTAGTGGGTCACCGTCCCGATCGCTTCTTCATTCGAAGCGGGCTCTTCCACCGGAGGGATGCCGGCGGGCGGGGGGCCGGGCTCCACCATGGCGGGTTTCTTCGATGCTGCGGGTTTTGCTTTTTTAATTGTTTTTTTGGATATCTTTTTTTTAGCTGCTTTCTTTTTGACCGTTTTTTTCTTTGCCGTCTTTTTCTTTACAGTAGTCTTTTTCTTCAGGGATTTCTTTTTAAGCGTTTTCTTGCGAGCGGGCTTTCCCGAACTCTTTTTCTTCGTAGTGCGTTTAACTTTCGCTTTTTTGGCCATGAGTGGTCTCCTTTTCCCCTGATTTGACGCTGATAGTATGTATGATAGCGGAAAGTAATGCATCGTGCATGACATAAAACGCTTCCCGAAAAAAATAGTAGCAAAATTACCAAAAAAATCAAGAAAAAAACAAAAGGGACGAGAGCGTTACCTTGTCGCGGTCGCTTGGGGAGAGAGGGCAGCGAGGCCGGATGCAGGTCATATCGTATTGGTAAAACGTTTTTTGTTCTAAAATTACAATTTGATAGCCATATATTAGAAGTTTATTAACTTGACATTGATGCGCAAGTATGAAATAATTTCGCATCTTTGGAAAAAAATCGACTGGAAGTCATTTCTCAAAGGGGGAGGAAAAAAATGGGAAAGAAACCGACGAAGAAGTTGCAAGCAGTGTTGTTCGCGATAGTTGTTTCCATGTGCATGGTCCCTGCCGCGTATGCTACGAACGGCATGAACCTCGAAGGCTACGGACCGGTCGCAACGGGCATGGGCGGCGCGTCCATGGCTTACGACAACGGGGCCGCGGCGATGATGAACAACCCGGCAACACTCGGTCTGATGCCCGAGGGCGACAGGCTCGACGTGGCGGTCGGATACCTGGGGCCTCATGTCAAAAGTAGCGACGGTGCAACCGGTCAGTCCTCGACATCTTCTGCAAAGGCTTTTTATATGCCGGCATTCGGATTTGTGAAAAAGTCCGGACAATTAGCTTACGGTGCCGGCATGTTCTCCCAAGGCGGCATGGGCGCGGAGTATTCAGCGGACTCTTTCCTTGCCTTTGGCTCGAATGAAAAGGTTCGCTCGGAATTAGGCGTCGGTCGGGTG
>JBGPHF010000151.1:0-5297 GCA_041484215.1 Nitrospirota bacterium | reverse complement strand
GAGCTGAAAGAGATGAGGGGCTCACTGCATCTTTTGTAAATCGCTCACCTGATTCAACCTTTTCGGAAATTGATAGTCTCACTTGGTAATAGAATTGTAAAATCTGACGCATGAGGGAGGACACCATGAAGCTCGCCACTCGTTTCATACTCGCAGTGTTGTTCGCGCTGGCGCTTTCGCAGGTTGCGCAAGCCCAACAGGGTTCCGGAAGCGGACCCGGTCCCGGGGGCCAGGAATGGGGCGCGAAGTCCGCTACGCCCGAGCAATTCAAGGACAAGAAGGCCCGCGTTCTCAAGATGATCGAGGAGCGCAGGACAAAGCTCGATCAGGCGAAAACCTGCGTGGAGGCGGCGCAAACCGATGAGGACCTGCAGAAATGCCGTCCTGAGCGGCCCATGGGCATGGGTCCCGGCGGCATGCGCCGCGGAGGCGGAATGCAAGGGGGAGGTATGCGCGGCCAGCAGCAGCCGATGCCTCCGGCGGACCAGCAGTAACCGCAAGCGGATGCTTAAAAAAGCTCAAAGCCGGCGAAAATTCGCCGGCTTTTTATTTTTATTCTCCAGCACCCTTCTTCGAAAATCCCTGCGTCAACAAACGCCGTCGGCTCCGCCCTTGACTTTTAACGCGCGGCTGGCGCAGCCCCATGAACAAAAGAAGCTTCCTGATTTTTTTTTGCCAACGCGAGGCGGCCTTTTTTTTCGTACCGCTCCATTGCGTAGAACATCGTGCCCGCAAGAGCGTAGAGGACCACGATCAGTACCCAGTGGTTAAGGCCCGTCAATGCCGGAAGCGTTGTCTGCCCCATGTCGCTTGTCCGGTAGAACCCCTCGACCCACGGGAAAACCGCAGCAAACAGCAGTGTCCCGGCTCCTATGCCAACCATGGTCATCAGTGCATCCAGCCTCCCCGATGCGAGGCCGGCAACGGCCGTGCCCGGGCAATATCCGCTGACAAGATAACCGAGCCCGAAGAGCGCGCCTCCGGCCAACTGGGGCCAGAAGAACGTAGGTATGATCCAAACTCTGCTCATATCGAGAAGCTTCAAGTCCGATAACAGACAGAGCCCCGTCGCAGCGACAAGAATAGCGGTGAACATTGCCTTCGGCACGGCAAAGTCGATCAGGTAGAAAACGCCGGTAAGTTTGCGGGGATTCCCCAATCCGCCCCGTTCGAGAAAGAAACCGAAAAATATTCCCAGGACCAAGGCGGCCATCAGATTGGCGTTTTCACTTAAAAGTAAGGGTGCGCTCATGACCATAACCTCCTGAACATCGCGGCAAACAGGAACCCGCTCGCGAACATAGCGATCACGAAGACCCAGCCCGAAAGCGCGAACTGGGCGCCGCCGGTAAGAGCGATGCCGCTCGTGCACCCGCGCGCGAGCCTGCTGGCAAAGCCGAGAATGACGCCGCCGCCGAGGGCCGTCAACACCCGTGTTGCTATGCTCATGCCGGCGCCCCGGTCGAACCGGACCTTGAAGCCGTTGCTCAGGAGCACGCCGGCAAACGCGCCGAACAACAGCCCGCCTACCTCAACAACCGTCCAGTCCTTGAAGGGAGACAATTCAAGATATTTCGACAGATAGGAAAGGGTCGCCGTGTACGCCGGAATGACCGCTTTCATGCCGGTTCCCGCGACAACGGTGAACGCCCTCGACGCGCCGAGTCCCTGCCCCGCGATGACAAATGACGCGAGCAGGGTCAGTCCCAGTCCTACCCCGGCGAGATAGGGAGACCAGAAGCCTTCTTTTTTCATAGATACCTCCTTTTTTTTAGACCTCGTTTGGTGTCTGCTTTCACCGCTTTCGGCGGAGAAGAGAAGCGTTTGGGAGAAATGATCTCGGACAAAGATGCAGGTTTTATATTTCAAAGTTTAGAAACTTCGCAACTGTGGATATTATCAAACCGCGCTCCCTATTTGTCAAGTGAAAATAATGGGTGATTATACCAAATAGAACAAGGTTTTACACACTACAACGGTCTGGATCAGCAGAACGCGGTTTTACATCAAGAGAAGACGCTCCTTAAGGGAACTTCTGGACTTTTTTTCCGGAGAGATAAGCCAAGCGGGAGAAAGCGGACGGGCGACGATCAAACGAAGCAGCTCAAAGGGAGCAGGGCATAAAGAATAAGCAGCTTGCTCAGTGAAAATTCATATTTTCATATGAGGTCAAGGCACGAGCTTTTGAATCAGCGCGTGCAGGGCCGCGGTCTGAATGGGCTTCGTCACATACCCCGCCGCCCCCAGCTCCATTCCGCGCTTTGTGTCCTCTTCCTCGCCTGCCGTGCTCTGGATAACGACCGGGATGCGCGAGTAACTGTCGAGCGTCTTTACTTTCTTCAGAAACTCAAGCCCGCTCATGATCGGCATGTTGATGTCGAGCAGAATCAGGTCGACGTCCGGGTGCTGAGCCAGCAGATCCAGGGCTGCCTGGCCGTCCTTTGCAAATATAATGGCGCATTTGTACCGCTGAAGGGCCATTCTGAACATCTGATGTATCAATGCCGAGTCATCAACCACCAAAACTTTTTTCAACATATCACATCCCCTTGCGTGTGGCGTAATTGAGAGAATACAAATTAGCTACTATTCGCCTTTGGTACTCACCGGCTCACCTGGAGAACAGTTCGCCAGATTCGTCCGGAGGCACGCGGGATATCCTATGGGGTGCGCTCCGCGCCGGCATTATCCTTCAGCAGGTCGAGAAAGCTCTGGATCGTGGAGAGTTTCCGTTCGGACTGCGAATACAGCTGAGAAGAGAACACCGCGGTTGCCGCGTGACCGGCCAGCATCGAAAAAAGTTCATAGTCCACGGCCGTAAGCTCCTGCTTCTGGATGAGCAACTTGTAGATTGCGATCACGCCGATGACGTGCTCTTTGATCTTGAGCGGTATGCAAATGAGCGGATGCTCATAGTCCACGCCCGAGAGCTCGGAAGGATTGCCTTGCCGGTAGTAGGCCTCACCGGACTTGGCAGATACGCCGATGATTCCCTGGCCAAGCCTGACAGTTGCCCGCGCTTCGGGGCCCATGCCCTCCTGCGCCACGATCGAAAGCTCGTTCGTCTTTTCGTCGAGCATCATGATCGAGAACTCCTCCGCGCCGATAAGGTTCATGACGATTTCGAGGATGATCTTGAGGCTCTCGCTGAAATCCAGCGTGGAATGGAGCTGGTAACTCGCCACGTAGAGATTCGCGAGGTTGTTGTTTTCAGCCTCGACTTCGATGTACCGGTTGGCGAAGTCCTTGTTCTCCTCCTCCACGACGCGAAACTTGTCAAGGAGCGACTTATTCTCTTCTTCCAGGGTCTGAAGACGCTGCTCAAGAGTGTTCAGGTGCGTCCCGCTTACGGGGTCGGATTGCGGGGTGCCGCCTTCCAGCTGCGCGATCTTGAACCTGAGCGTCTCATTTTGCTTCAGCAGCTCATGAGTAAATTCTTCCCCTTTTTTGAAGACGTTCATAAAGTCTTCCACTTTTTTAGAAAGTGCGTCCTGCTCCATGGCCCCTCCTCGGTGTAATCGTGACGGCAACGCCACGCGGGTGTTTCAGTTATTGTAACATAATTTAAAAATATTGGAAATCTTTAAAGTCAACACCGGCGTGTTCGCTAGAAGAGGGCCACCTTGTCGATGAAATGGAAATTCTCAGTTAATTCCCGCTGAGCGGCACAGAGGCGGGCAATCCTTTGATGCTTTCGATCAATAAAGTTTGCGGTCGTGCAATCACGATAAAACCTGACATTTTAACTTTGGCTTGACAGGTTCACCCAAACCCCTTGCATTTTGAGACTTTCTGGACTATTCTTTTTTTTACACGATGAAAACGAGGAGGTTGGGGAAAAATCGACGACGAGACAGCGCACTTTACGCAAAACAAGCAGTGGGGTGTCCTTATCTAAGGCAGGCAGGTACGCGCAAAAGGTCGAACTTTTCAACAAAGCGCTCTCCATCAACCCAAATTTCGCCAAGGGATATAGTAAACGAGCGCTGCATATTTTTATTTAGACAATACTTCGGAGGCGGTGTCGGATTTTCGAGCAGCCTGTACCATGAGCGATAGTGAGGCTTGCGAGTTATTATAAAGAGCGCTGCCATCTAACAAACCGGGCAATCCCCCCTCGCTCAGGTTTTTTGTTTCCGCGCCACGTAAACGACATGCCGCAGTCCGCCCCTGCCGGGTCTCGATACTTCAACGAAAAATCCCGCGGCAAGCAGGCGTTTCTGAAAGGCCTGGTCAGGGCTTTCTCCCCAGACCGCGAACACGCCGTTTTCCGAGAGCGCGGCGGCGGTAATGCCGAGCGCGCGGCTTCCATAGAAAGGGTCGTTCCGCGCGTCGGTTTTGGCATGGGGGCCTTCATAGAGGTCGATGGCGATCGCATCGAAGCGCGTTGCCCGGGGCTCCGCCGCCCGCGCTATCACTGTTGCTACGTCGTCGATTATCACGGAGACCCGTGGGTCGGCGACGGCGTTTCCCGTCAGCTCCGCGAGCGGGCCTTGGCACCAACGGACGATGGCCGGGTTCAGTTCGGCAACCACGACTTCGGCGGAAGAGGGGAGCGCGTCGAGCGCGGCCCGGAGCGTCAAGCCCATGCCGAGGCCGCCGATGAGGATGCGCGGCCGCGGCCGCGCTGCCACGGGGCCGCAGGCGCTTTGCCCCAGCACGGCTTCCGAGCGGCTGGCATGCGAGTTCATGAGCACGCGGCCGTTGATCATGATCAGAAAATCGTTTTTGCCCCGGCAGCGGAGTTCGAGAATGCCGTCGGGCGTCTCAAGTGTTTCGAGGATGAGCCAGGGTTCAACCACGGATCGCCTCTTCTGATGAACCGGGATTTTTCACAGCCTGCGCAAAATAAATAAAACCGAGCGAGGAACAGACGCAGATTATATCATGCTGTTAGCGGAGGAGGGAAATTTTTTGTTCTTAATCCTGCCTTGCCATTTCGCGCGTGCTGCGGTATCTTTAAAAGCATATTTCCCGTGTTCAGCCATTGTAGTGAGAAGAAGGAGCAGGTCATGAAAAAAGAGGACGACCAGGAACAGAAAGACGGCAAGACCGGAGAGGGAGAGACTTCCCGGGGCCTGACGCGGCGCGGGTTCCTGACAAGCGTGGGGGCGAGCGCCGTGACCCTCGCCGTTGCAGACAAGCTCCATGCCACGCCGGCCGCGGAAGCGGAGATGACGGAGCGCGGCGATATGGCGAAAGTGACGCTTCTGATCAACGGCCGCAGCTACCGCCTCTTGGTCGAACCGCGCTGGTCCCTCCTGTACGTCCTTCGCGAAGGCCTCGGCCTGACCGGT
>JBGPHF010000150.1:0-5307 GCA_041484215.1 Nitrospirota bacterium | reverse complement strand
GGTTCTTCACAGTTGGCTGTAGCGATATCCTTCGGCTGCTTGTTTTTGTAATAAATACTGAAGTGAGGATGTAACAACCACATCTCCAGGCGTTATCTTCTGTGCCTCTTTGAAATGCATTATGGCCTCGTTCAGCAGTCCCAGTTCAGAATAAACATAGCCCAGAGCCACATGCGTCTCCGCATCATTGTACCTCAGCCTCAGAGCCGTGAGAAGCTGGGGAAGCGCCTCTTCGTTTCTTCCCTCCATGTTCAGAGCGATCCCCAGTCCTTTATATCCCTCCGCATTTTCCGGCGTCACCTGCAGCGCGTGCTTAAACAAGGCAACCCCGTTTCCCCAGTGGTCTAACTGAAGAAAAGTAACGGCGCTGAGCACAGCGAGAATCGCCAGGGGTATGATCGCGGCCCCCCTTGTCCGGCGGAACCATTCCGACACCCTGTCCGGCACCAGCCAGAGCAGCATAAGAAACGGCCCTATCAGCGGCAAATAGGTATACCGGTCGGCCATGGCCTGGCCGCCGACCTGTACAAGGCCGATAACGGGCAGGAGCATGATAAGATACCAGAACCATCCTACAAAGAGAAAAGGGCGCCGCCGAAGCTGGAGCAGGACGACGATCGAAATAATCAAAAGCAGCGCCTCGGCGCCCAGGGTCTTTCCTATCGGTACGGCGGCCGGGTAGGCATAATAAACGGCAAGAGAAGAAGGCCAGAACATTTTCGCAAGATAGGCCACGTAAGAGAGCAAGGCGTTGGAAATGCGCACGGTCAGCGGCAGGACCTCGAATGAGCTTATGATTTGACGTTGGGCCGCGAGGGTGATAATCGACGACAGAAGCGCTAGAATGAGGAGCGGCGCCTTTTCAAAAAAAAGCAGCCGCAAGGCAATGGGGTTCCACGCGGAGCCGTCAGCGGGCTGAATAATTTTCGTCCGTCCCAGGGGCCAGACATCCAGCAGCAGCAATATAAGAGGGACGGTCACCAGCATGGGTTTTGCCATCAGTCCCAGGGAAAACAAAAACAACAATGCCAGATAGTTCCTTGTGCCCGGCCGTCGAGCATACCGCTCATAGATTAAAAGTATCAGCATGAAGAAAAACCCGGAGAGCACGTCCTTGCGCTCCGCGACCCAGGCAACGGACTCTACGTGCAGGGGATGCACGCCGAAGAGCGCGGCCACGAAAGCGCTTCTCCAGAGATTCCCGGTCATGCGGAAAAGCGCCACGAAAAGCAGGGCCGTGGACAGGGCATGGAAAAAAACATTCACCAGGTGATGACACATAGGTGCAAAGCCAAACAGGCTGACATCGAGCATGTGAGAGATCCAGGTAAGAGGATGCCAGTTGCTTCTGGACAAAGAGGTAAAGGCCCAGGCAAGAGAGTCCCAGGTCAGGCCTTGCTGGACGTGATAATTCATTAGAATATACTCGTGATCGTCAAAAATGATGAATTCGCAGTGGCAGACTTTTGCGTACAGAAGAGCGGTAAAAACTCCGAGGATGGAGGCTATGAGGACGATTTTCCGCCTAATTTTCGTGTTCACGCCAATGAACCTCCACGCAGAAAACTGAGTGGCATCAATCAAGAGAAAGACTCTAATCACTGAGCAACCGTGCGGTTACTCAGATGAACATTCTACCTTGATGCCCGCTTGTCAGGCGGGGTGTTCATTGCGGCGCCTTTACACGATATTCAAAAAAATCTCGGGAAAATTCGGCGTCATCACATTTTTCAGGAAACGGCAAGAGTATAGGAGCTTCGGCAAAAAAAATCAACAAAAATATTTGTTTTATTTTTGTTTTTGACCGGTGGCGCCGATGCCGCACGACATCCTTGACAAGGCCTCTCCCGCTGATAAAAGTCCTGCTTTAAACATGTGCGTGCTCTGCTTGTGCCCGCGTTATCGTCTCACTAATTTTTAATGAACCGGCCGCCACGGGAATTCGTCGGCGGCCGGTATCAATTCTGGAACAGAAAACTACCTGCCTGACCGGTGATCCGGAGAATTGCCGGGCTCAAATAAACTTTTTGTTTGATTTTATCCCTGCGTGATGCTATTATTTTCGATACTGCTTAAAAAGAAGGAAAATCCAGAGGTTACTCTTTATCATGCTGAAAAAATGGTCCGAAAAAATCGCTGCCCTGACCAAGACGCTGTCCCGGTGGGTCTGGGAAAAGTTCAAGGCTTTCTGGTTCACCATCGCGGTGCCGTGGCTCCAAAACCTCACGCCAAGGAAGGCGTTGAAACTGCTCGCTGTTGCGTTCGTTGCCGGCGTTCTTTTCGTCGCGTTCCTGTTCTTCATTCTTTCCTTCGGCCTGCCCACGGTGGAGTCGCTCAAGGACTACAAGCCGAGCCCCGGAACGATCATTCTCGCGGAGGACGGCCGGGTGCTGGGGCAGGTGAAGATCGAGAAGGGCGTCTATGTGCCGCTTCAACGGTCCCCGCAATTTTTGAAGGACGCGCTTCTGGCAACCGAAGACCCGCGGTTCTACCAGCACAAGGGCATCGACTATCGCGGCATCCTCCGGGCCGCGCTCAAGGACATCATCTCGGTGCGGCTCAAGCAGGGCGGCAGCACTATCACGCAGCAGCTCACGAAGGTCGTGTTCCTCTCGCCGGAGCGGAAGTTTACCCGCAAGATCAAGGAGATCATCCTGGCGCGCCGGCTGGAGAAGGAACTCTCCAAGGACGAGATCCTCGAACTCTATCTGAACAAAGTGTACTTCGGCCACGGGGCCTACGGCGTCCAGATGGCGGCCAAGACCTATTTCGGCAAGAATATCTGGGAGATCAACCAGGCGGAGGCCGCTCTCCTGGCGGGCCTGCCGAAATCGCCCATGGCCTACTCGCCCTACAGCGACGTGGACCTGACGAAACTCCGGCAGGCGCAGGTCCTGAAACGCATGGTGGAGGAAGGGTATATCACCGAGGACCAGAGCAAGAAAATATACGACCAGCCTCTCAATCTCGAGAACCTGCGTTCGCAGGAAGACCTGGCCCCGCACGTGGTCGATTATATCCGGAAATATATCGAAAAGAAGTACGGCCCCGATAAGCTCTACCAGGGCGGGCTCAAGGTGTACACGTCGATCGACCTGGACCTCCAGAAGGCTGCGGTTGCCTCGCTCCGGGAGGGGCTCCGGGCCATGGACAAGCGGCAGGGTTTCCGCGGCAAGGTCGGGTTCAAGCAGGTAAAGTCCACGCCGATCCAGTGGGGCTCGCTGCACGTCATGGTCAAGCCCGGCGAAGGGTTCAACGGGCACGTGCTCGCGGTGGGGGACTACTACATCACGGTCAAGGGCCGGGGACTCGTGGGCTACATCATGCAGGAAGACATGGCCTGGGCGCTGCTCAAACCGAAGAAGAAAAAGGGCGACCCCGACGAGTTCAAGAAACCCCAGGAGCTCGTCCAGCCCGGCGACATCATCAAGGTCCGGCTCAAGGACTTCGACAAGAAAAAACAGCTTGCTTCGTTCGTGCTCGACCAGCTGCCGCTCGTACAGGGCGCCGTGGTGTCGATCGAGCCCTATACCGGGTACGTGCGGGCCATGGTCGGGGGCTACGACTTCGTCGAGGGCGGGTTCAACCACGCCACCGAGGCCAAGCGCCAGCCGGGCTCGTCCTTCAAACCGTTCATTTACGGCGCAGCCCTCGAAGCGAAAGACGGGAAGTCTTATATGTTCACGTCCGCGAGCATCCTCATGGACCTGCCGGTGATCCACGAGAAGAGCGAGTTCGAGAAAAAGGGATGGAAGCCGACGAATTATGATGAACGGTTCCTGGGCCCCATGCGCATGAGGACCGCGCTGGCGCTCTCGCGGAACGCGGTCACCGTGGGGCTTTTGGAGAAGATCGGGCTCGACAAGGCCATCGATTTCGCGCGCAGGGCCGGGATCACGAGCCAGATCAGCTACGATTACACGACGGCCCTGGGTTCGTCGGCGGTGACGCCGCTCGAACTGACCTCGGCGTACGCGACCTTCGCCTCGCAGGGCGTGCGCACCGAGCCGGTCCTCATCAAGAGCATCATTGACGGGAACGGTGCGGCGCTCGAAAGCTACCAGCCCGACCCCAAGGAGGCGATCGATCCCACGACCGCGTATCTCGTCACGAGCCTTTTAAAGAGCGTGGTCCAGGAAGGCACGGGCAGGGGCGCCCTTGCGCTCGGGAAACCGGTCGCGGGCAAGACGGGCACGACGAACAACTACATTGACGCATGGTTTGTGGGCTATACGCCCTCCATCGTGACGGGCGTATGGGTCGGCTACGACAACTCCAAGGCGTCGCTCGGGGACCGGGAAACGGGCGCGCGCGCCGCGCTCCCGATCTGGATAGGGGTCATGGCAAGGGCGCTCGCGGACAAACCTGCCGAGGATTTTGCTCCGACCGAAGACATCGTTTCCGTGAAGATTGACCCCGATACCGGGCTCCTTGCGCGAGACGACGCTCCCAATGCGATCACCGACGTGTTCCGCAGGGGGACCGAGCCTACGCAGTACGCGGACACCAAAACGGGGCCGAAGTCGGGTCAGTTCTATGGGATCGACCAGGGCGGCACGGAAGCTTTGCCAAAGAAAAAACTGCCGGAAGACGAAGTTTCGGATTAGACAATTGTATGGAGAAAATTCCAACCATGGATTATAAAGCAACATTGAATTTGCCCAAGACCGATTTCCCGATGAAGGCGAACCTGAAGGACCTCGAACCCCGCGTGCTCGGGAAGTGGCAAGAGGAGCAGGTGTACGCGCTCATCCAGAAACATTCCGAGGGAAAAAAGACATATATTCTGCACGACGGGCCTCCCTACGCGAACGGTCACATCCATATCGGCCACGCGCTCAACAAAATTCTGAAGGACATCATCGTCAAGTTCAAGACCATGCAAGGCTTTCGGAGCCCTTATGTGCCCGGCTGGGACTGCCACGGCCTTCCCATTGAACACCAGGTCTTGAAGAACCTCGGTTCCAAGAAAGAGGGCATGAGCCAGCAGGAGATCCGGAAGCTTTGCCGCGAGTACGCGGAGAAGTTCATCGGCATTCAGCGCGAGGAGTTCAAGCGGCTTGGCGTGTTCGGCGACTGGGAGAACCCCTACCTCACGATGCATTTTGCCTACGAGGCAGCGATCGTGCGCGAGCTGGGAAAGTTCGCGGAAAACGGGGGCGTCTATAAAGGGAAGAAACCCGTGTACTGGTGCGGGTTCGATGAAACGGCGCTTGCAGAGGCGGAGGTCGAGTACGCGGATCATGAATCGCCGTCGGTGTACGTGCGCTTCGCGCTCCCCGAAGCGGAGAAAGCCGTGCCGTCGCT
>JBGPHF010000149.1:0-5330 GCA_041484215.1 Nitrospirota bacterium | reverse complement strand
GACCGAGGGGTCGCTCGAAAAAGCGCTCCTGTTCCAGGGAGTGGAACACCGCTTCGCGCGCATGGTAAAATGGCTCGTCGCGATCGTCGGCGTAACCGGGCTGTATCTGCTCCATGCCCGGTACGGTTTCGAAATCCTGGCAACGAGCCGGGGCATCGGCATCGTGATCATGATCTTCGCGTGGGGTCTCTATACGACGGTCCTGTTCTCGGAACGGAAGCTGTTCGGGAAAATATTCGCCGATCCCGAGAAGATCGACATGAACCGGGCGCTCAAGCTGATCAATGCCATGCACTGGTTCCTGCTCACGGTCAGCTTCTCGGCCGTGGCCGGGGGCGTGTGGTTCGGGCATACGAGGTGATGCGGAACACCTTCGCACCCTGAGGGAAAAACTTCTTTGACACGGATAAAATAGGAGTGGTAGATGATTCTTTTTGAAGCGATCATTCTGGGCATTGTCCAGGGGTTCTCGGAGTTTCTTCCCATCAGTTCTTCGGCCCACCTGATCCTGATTCCCTGGATGTTCGGGTGGCAGGGGACGCTCGTGGACAGCCTGAACTTCGACGTGGCGCTGCATGCCGGAACGCTCGTGGCGATCCTTGCGTACTTCTGGCGGGACTGGCTGGACATTCTCCGGAAATTTTTTGTTGGCCTGGGCGACGGCTCCTGGAAGAGCGGCGAAGGACGGCTGGTGTGGTTCATCATTCTGGCGACGATACCGGCGGGCATTCTCGGCTTGAAATACGAGCATGTGGTTGAAGAGAGCTTCCGGAACCCGCTCCTGATCATGAGCGCGCTCGCAATCGTGAGCGTTATCATGTGGGCGGCCGACCGGTACACGCCAAAGTCCGCCACGCTCGACCGGATGACCCTGGGCCATGCCATTATCATCGGCTGCGCCCAGGCCGTGGCCCTGGTGCCCGGCGTGTCCCGCTCGGGAAGCACGATCATCGCCGGGCTCCTCACGGGCTACAAACGAGAAGACGCGGCGCGCTTTTCTTTTTTACTTTCGACGCCGGTTATTGCCGGGGCCGCAATCCTGAAGCTGCACAAGCTCCGCCTGGCTCCCGGCGAAGCGCTCCCTTTCGGGCTCGGCGTGCTGTGCTCGGCCGTGGTAGGCTATTTGAGCATCAAGTTTCTTCTTCAGTATTTGAACCGGCATTCCCTGAACCTCTTTGTCGGGTACCGGCTGGCGCTTGCCGCGATCGTATTGGTCTTGGTGCTGGCGCGGTGAAGAGAACTTCCGTTTAAACGGTTTAAACGCTTGAACAGTTCAAGCGATTAAGGAATCTATGGCGGTTTCCGCGGAAAAACATAAACACTGGAACGAGATGGTCGGGCTGCTCCTGTTCGCGGCGGGGCTTCTGATCATGCTCAGCCTCCTGTCCTATAGCGCCGTGGACCCGTGCTTCAGCGTTTCGGGAAGCAGCGCTGCGATCAGGAACATCATCGGAATCATCGGCGCGTATCTTTCCGACGCGCTCCTGCGGCTCTTCGGCCTTGCCGCCTACTGCATCCCGCTCTTTCTTTTCGGCTACGCGGTGTTCCTCGCCCTCGGCGGGGAGGCAGTCCACCCTTATCTCAAAAAAATCGGAGGGATCGTTCTTTTTGCTTCCCTGTCCGCGTTCTTCGGGCTGCAAGGCGGAACAACGCGGCTCTTCGGCGAAGCCGTGCCGTCGGGCGGCATGCTCGGCGGGCTGATCTCCTACCTGCTCGTGACCGGTTTCTCCTCAACCGGGGCGTATATCATCACCTTGACCGCGATCGTTATCGCGCTCATGCTGCTCACTCCCTTCTCGCCGCTCAAGGCCATTGCCTGGCTGAGCGATTCCTTCGACCGCATGACGACGCAGCTCGATATTTTTTTCGCCATTTACCGCGGACGCAGGGAAAAGGCCAAAGAAGCGAAGCAGCGGCCGATCGCGCCAAAGGAGCCGCCGAAAATCGTCGAGCCGCAGAAGCAGCAGGCAACGCAACCCCGCGAGCCCAAAGCTCCGAAGCCTACGCAGGCCACCTTCGAGTTCATGGGTGAGAAGGAAGGGAAAGGCGCGAAAGGGGATTACCAGCTTCCCTCGGTTGATTTGCTCGATCCGCTTCCTACAGTCACGAAAAAAGTTTCCAAGGAAGACATGATCGCGCAGTCTGAGCTCCTGCAGCGGAAGCTCATGGACTTCGACATCCAGGGCCGCGTGACCCAGGTCTATCCCGGCCCGGTGGTCACCATGTTCGAGTTCGAGCCCGCGCCGGGCGTGAAAGTGAGCAAGATCACGAACCTCGCGGACGATTTGGCGCTTGCCATGAAAGCGACGTCGGTCCGCATCGTGGCCCCGCTGCCGGGCAAGGCCGCCGTGGGCATCGAGGTCCCGAACAATACGAGAGAGACGGTCTACTTCCGCCAGATCCTCGAAACGCCGGAATATCAGTCCACCAAATCGAAGCTCAAAATTCCGCTCGGCAAAGACATCTTCGGCGCGTCGGTGATCACGAGCATCGAAAAGATGCCGCACCTCCTGGTGGCGGGGGCCACGGGCTCGGGCAAGAGCGTGGCGATCAATTCCATTATTCTCGCCATTTTGTATAACGCCAAGCCCAGCGAGGTGAAGCTTGCCATGGTGGATCCCAAGATGCTGGAGCTTTCGGTCTACGCGGACATACCGCACCTGCTCTCTCCCGTGGTCACCCAGCCCAAGAAAGCCGCCGAGACGCTCCGGGCGATCGTGGCGGAGATGGAGCGCAGGTACCGCCATCTCGCGGAGAAGGGGAACAAGAACATAGATTCTTACAACAAAGCCGTTCCCGAGGCGGAGCGCCTTCCCTATATCGTCGTCATCATCGACGAGCTCGCGGACCTCATGATGACCGTGGCGCGCGAGGTCGAGGACTCGATCATGCGCCTGGCCCAGATGGCGCGGGCCGCCGGCATCCATCTTATCGTGGCGACCCAGCGTCCGAGCGTGGACGTTATCACGGGCCTGATCAAGGCGAACCTGCCTTCGAGAATATCCTTTCAGGTTTCCTCCAAAACCGACTCAAGAACCATCCTAGACGCGAACGGCGCCGAAAATCTTCTCGGCATGGGCGACATGCTTTTCCAGCCGCCGGGCTCGTCCCACCTGATTCGCTGCCACGGGTGCTACGTGTCCGAGGCAGAGATCAAGCGCGTTGTCGATTTCGTCAAAAAGCAGGGTAAGCCGAACTACGAAATGCTCCAGCAGCGAGCCAAAGAAATCGTCGAGGCCGAGACAGCGGCTGTCGAAGAGGGAGAGCACGACCAGGAATACGAGCGCGCCGTGGAACTCGTGCAGATGAACGGCCAGGCATCCACCTCGTTTCTCCAGCGACGTTTGCGCGTGGGCTACAACCGCGCGGCGCGCATGATCGAGATGATGGAGAAGGACGGCATCGTGGGCCGGGCCGACGGGTCCAAACCCCGCAAAGTGCTGGTCATGAAGAACATGGACGGCACGGTGCGAAGCCTGGATGATTAGGGCGATAGTGGACTTCCCTTTACTCGGTTGGTTACATCGAGGAGGTAGCTAATTATGAAAGTGACAACGCGCGAGTTTGGCAAAAAAGTCGACGCAGATGCGGATATATCAAACCGCGAGCAGGGCGTCTACTGCGTCCGCCTCTGTGCCATAGTTGGCGAGCTGTTACGAATGTCATTTCTTTTTGGGACCGGCCAGGCAACGGGTTCCTGGTAAATATAATCGGCGATTTCCTGAGCATCGCGATCCGAAATCTTGTTTTTTTCGAAACTCGGCATGGAGGCCAGCGGAGTTCTCATTCTCTGGATGACGTCTTTTACCTGTTTCAGCTTTATACTGTCGTGATGGCACGCTGAACAATGCTTCTTGAACAAAAGCTCGCCCTGCTGCGGGCCGCAAATGGTCACGCCTGCCAGGCAGAGCGGCACATACGCGGCAAAAAAGGTGACGGCACACAGGAGCAAGAATGCAATTATTTTTTTCATACGGGACCCTTCGTCATTATTTTGATGCGAACTTTAACTCTGTATAGCAATTTTCGTGCTCATAAAAAAATCCGCAAATTCCCGGATAAAATCGGATGTTTTTTATTTTTTGTCGGGTATCGCCCAACGTGCAAATGGTGAAATAGCCAGTCACTATGGTTATTTCACCACCCGGCATGCTTGCCAAGTGCATAAGCCGGACAATCATGACGATTGAAAATTGCTCTTCAGTAGGAAGCGGCGTTCTTTCCCATTATGAATTGGTTGACGAAGGAAGGCTTTACCTGAACACGAGAAGGTTGCTGAGGATAGTGAGTGTTGTTATGACTGATAGTACTGGTTTTTGCCCGTGTAAAAAACGACACCGAATGCCGGCCCGAGGGTATATATTTGGCCGATTATGCGCCGTTACGCTCGTTTTCCCCATAGGATCTGATCTCCTCCAGAAATTCTTCGCCGTACCGCTCAAGCTTTACGTCTCCCACGCCTGAAATCCGCCTCATCTCGGACGCGGTCTTCGGGAAATGCCTGCACAGCTCATGGAGGGTCTTGTCCGAAAAAATAACGTAGGGCGGCACGTGGTTCGCCCCGGCAATCTTTTTTCTGATGACGCGCAGCCGCTCGAAGAGCGTCTCATCGTACTGCCCGCCGTCCGCTGTTTTCCTTCGCCGCTCTTTTGCTTTCACGTCCTCGCGCTTGAGCCCGAAGACCTCTTCCCTTCCCGTGAGCACGGCCGTGCCTTTTTGCGTGAGTTTTAAGACCGGGTAGCGGTCTCCGTCCTGCCTGATAACCTCTTGGGCAAGGAGCTCGTTCACGATGAACCGCCAGTGGTTCTTGTCCTTGTCTTTTCCCGCGCCGAAGGTCTTTAGCTCGTGGTGCCCGAGTTCCCTGATTCTGGCAGTGCCGGCGCCGATAACGATGTCGATGATATGAACGATGCCGAAGCGCTCATTGGTCCTGGCCATGGCGGACATGAGTATTTGGGCATCAATGGAGATGTCGACCTGCATTGCCGAGCCCGTGCAAATATCGCACGCCCCGCAATTCTCCTCAGGGTAAGCCTCGCCGAAAAAGGACAGGAGCTGCTTTCTCCGGCATACGTTATGGGACGCGAACCGCACGGTCTGGTTCAACTTCTCCAGGGCAGTGGCGCGCTCCGTTTCGTCCTCCACCTGGTCGATGAAATACCGGATTTTGGGGATGTCCCCCCTGCTGAAATAGAGCAGGCAATGGGCAGGTTCTCCGTCACGCCCCGCGCGGCCCGTTTCCTGGTAATAGGCCTCGATATGCCGGGGAAGATCTGCATGGACCACGAACCGGACGTTCGACTTGTCGATGCCCATGCCGAAGGCGATGG
>JBGPHF010000148.1:0-5343 GCA_041484215.1 Nitrospirota bacterium | reverse complement strand
GCCCCGCAAAGTCCGCTTTTGCCGCTGACCGTGATGAGGTGATTCTTCGCGGGATTGCGCAAGTTATGGCAAGAGACGCAGGCTACTTTATTGTTGAGGAGCTTTATTCCCTTCGCCTTCACGACCGCGGCCGGCGCGTATGCCGTTATCTTGCCCGGAGGCGGGTAATGCGTCATCACGGGATGAGGCGTGAGAGCGCTGCACTGAGTGGTGCAAACTTTAGCGTTGTGCGCTATCATTCCGTCATGGCACGACATGCAGTCCTCGATCGTCCCGTTTGCCTCGACGAGAAAATCATGGTGCCGGACTTCTTCGGCATTCGCTGAAAAAGCCGCAAGCGACAACCAGAGGACGACCCACCCTGTCCGATACACGCGCAGCTTTTTCAGGTCTCGCCTCCCGTAATCCGGCCTTCCTGCGGGGAATTGTTTCGCTGGTTTGTCGTACTCAAAGGATAGCAAAGAGAGAATGCCCTGTCAATACCGGCAAACGGCAGACCGGCTTCTCCTCGTCGTTTTAAATATAAAGAATAAGCCGGAACCCGACCTGGGAATAGGAAAATCCCGATGCCGTAGCGCCCGCGTAATTGCCGCCCTCGGCGCTTATTTCCAGGGAACTGCACCCGAGCATGTTCCATCCCGCGGACGCGGAAGCGCCCGCGATATTCCCGAAACTTCGCGCGCCGTAGCGGGTGAATTCCTGCCGCCCCGCGTAGGGTTCTGCGAAGAAGTAAAACTTGTCGTGTTCGGCATACAAGGAGAGAACAGCCAGGTGCGCGGTAAAATTGTGGGGATCGAAGTAGCCTCCCCCGCTCTGGCGCTTGAAGTTCCAGTAACGGTACCGGTAGCCGGCTGCTATCCTTGCCCCGCCTGCCTTGACCGTGTATTTGAGGGAAACGTGCGCATCGTCGGCGCTGTTGTCGTCGGAGTATTCGGCATGCGAGTAGCTCTCCGCGAAGAGGAGCCCCGCCAACGGCCGCTGAGTAAGGGAGCTCGTTTCCACTTCGCGGGTTATTCCGTTTCGGATGAGCTGCGCCGTGTCCGTGAGTACTTCCCGCGCCGCGCTTACGCCGGCCGTTCCCCATCCCAGGTCGCTGTCAACCCTGGCATGGCCGCCCACGGTCGTCCTTCCGTTGTCTTGTTGCTGCGCTGTTGCGAGGCCGGCACCGGCGCTGAATATCCCTTTTCGCAAAGAGGTATTCATCGACAGCTCTTCAACCCGTTCTCTGCCTTTCGGATCTTGCGCCTCGAGAAAACCATACCGCAGCTCGTACTCGCCTGCGCCCATGCGAAAAGCGGAGAACAACGCGTACCGGTTGACGCGGTTCTCATCCGAATCAGAGTAGTATGCGTACTGGACGCCGGGCCTGATCGGTTTCTCCGCGCAGAATGCGTCCTGAAGCTTGCTCAGCTCTTTTTCATGCGAGGCAGTGCGTGGCTTGAGCAGGGCGCCGTTTTCCCGCGCTGCCTCGCCATTCCCGGTGTCGAGATACGCGTGCGCAAGGCCCAGCCGGGCGTCGAAATCCTCTCCGGCTGACAGATTTTTTTGATACAGGGTGATTGACTCCTTGCTCTTTCCCTGCCACCGCAACGCGTTTGCTTTGACAAGAAGGGCCTGGCGGTCGCCGGGCGACGCCGCGAGCACGCGGTCCGCTTCCGCGATCGCTTCGCCGAGCCTGTCCGACCAGGACAAGACCTTCGCCAGCTCGTCGCGGGCCTCGATATTCTCAGGAGCGCCGCTCAGGACGGACCGTAATATCGCCTCGGCATCCTTCAGCTTGTCCGACCACGAGAGATACCGCGCTGTTCGGACCCGTTCTTCATCCGTGAACGCCTGCGGAGAAAGGGACAGCGCCAGAAAGAGTTCTTCCGCGGCCTTGTCGTACTGCTCACGGGAAACGTACAACATGCCGAGTTTTTTTCTGAGCAGGCCCTGCTCCGCGCGGTCCGTCGTCGCCTTAAGCGCCTCCCGGTAAGACTGCTCATCGCCGGACAATGCAACGGGCGTCCCGGCATGGACCGTCGCGGCCTGCATCCCTAACAGCAGGAGAAGAATGAGAAGCTCTTTCGTTTTCATTTTATTTGCTCAAAAATTTTCTGAACTCGCTTAAGCTCGTCTTCGGGTCGATGGACACTCTCGGAATAACACCGTTGCCCCGTGGAGCGTAAAGCCCCGGTTCCTCGCTCAAAATAAACCGGAAGCCCGCCTGCCGCGCAATCGTCAGAACGGAATCGTCAATGCGTTTCACCCCAACGGCGAGGACCTCCGGCATCCTGCCTGTTTCACTGCTGAACTGCTCGCTGAAAGCCACTATCGTCCGTTTCAAGAAATTGCCGGATGCAACCAGGGTCCTCTGCCTGCCGTGGTCCCCGTCTCCCTGACACCCGATATCCACGAGCCCTGTGCCCAGCAGAAACCTGCACTCGTCCCAGCTCAGACGCGGGTCATTGCCGTACCGGTAGCCGCCCATGAGGCCGCCCGCGACATTCACGACAGCCTTGAAACCGTATTCCCGCAAAAGAGGGTAGGCGAAATCCATGAACGAAGCATACCCTCCGTCAAAGGTAATGATTACGTCACGGGAGGCGTCCTCTCCCGTTGGTGCGCCGAGCTCACTCAGAAACACGGGCCGGTAGCCTTCCCCGAAGAGCCACTCCATCTGGGCCGCGAAGTCCGAGGCCCGGAGTGAAAACGGCACGTCCCCGCGATTCGACAGGTCGCCGTACCGGAGCACGGGTATTGCGGACGGACGCGCCGCAAAAGCTTCCGGAACGGCCAGTGCAAGAGCCGCAGCGCCGCTGAGTTTGAGAAAACCCCTCCGCGTAAGCTTCATGGCCGCTCCGGTATCCGGGAGAGTTTTTGCTGATATGCGTAATAGCTCTTCTTCCGGTAACTATGAAAGAGCGGCGTCTCCCATTTCTCCCATGCATAGGCCTTTACGAAGCTCTCTTCGAAAACAGCGGGCAGCGTGTCGGCATGGTTGTGTGCCAGCCCAGTTTGCTTCGCGGCAACCCCTCCCGACTCAGGTTTGTAGGAGACGGCTATCATGCCGATGCTTTTTATTTCTTTCGTCTCGACCCCTTTCTCCTTCCACAGTACGGTTCGGGAGCTCGGGTCCGTGACGTTCAGGAGTCCCCAGGGTATGCGGAGTTCGAGCATGGAGCCTTGAACATAGAAATCAGCGAGCGAGCTGTGCTCTTTATGCTGCTCCTCGAGACTGCCGAAGGTGAGACGGCTCATGGATACGACATGAGACGGGAAAAATTTTCCGCCATCCTTGCTGATGCGCCGGATATTCGTTCTGCTCTGCATCATGACCCAGGCGCCCTCTTCTGAAGCCATAGGTTTGATCGCTCCGATCTTCTCGTTTCCGTTTTTGTCGTAAGAGCGTGCAGCGAGTATGCGGCTTGCGTTTCTCCCGGCAAGGTGGACGAGAAACGACAGCCCCCGCGGGCTTTTCAGCTTTGTCCTAAAAGGAAGCAGGCGCTCCCCGGCGCCCGCCCCGGTGGTGTCGAGGCCGATGATATAATGGGCTTTTTCGAAATCGATCGGCCCGTGCGCGTCGAGGCGGAGATAGAGGAAGCCCTCGTCGTGCTGCGCCGCCAGACGCAGCAGCCTTCGCGCGTTATCCGCCCCGTCAGGGAAACGGCAGGCCATGCTATCGTCGTTTTTTTCGTACAAGACGTGCGCGCTTTGCCAGTCCTCGTCCCTGCCCGCGAGACGCGACTTCTTATCCGGATAGGAAGGATACATGGCCAAAAGTCCGTAGTTCTCCTCGGGGTCCTGGTGGTTGAACCACAGGGGCTTTCTCTCCGCGGGGTGTTCGTACGGCTCAAAGAGCCAGTTCTTCTTGAACCATTCATCGAACCAGCTGAAAAGAATGCCGCCCGCCATGCCCGCATCGTAAATCGCCTGCATGAGCAGGCCGTCGACCTCTCCCTGACGCGCCTCGTTGTGCCCGCCCTGGTTCCATCCGTCGCGGTGCCAGTGAGCGCTCTCCCTGCTCGAAGGCACGCCGAACTCCGCGATCAGCACGGGTTGTTTTCCGTGGTGACGCTTCAAGGCCCGGAGATATGCAAGATAGGTATTTGGTTCGGCAAGGTAATCGTGGTTCAAAAAATCCGGGTAATAGGGATACGCGTGGTAGAGCGCGAAGAAGCCGGCCCCGTCGCGCGCTTCGATCTTCGCGAGGTCCAGCGTCTCCGCGTCCTCGATATGGATATCGACGCACGCGCCCCTTTCTTCCCGGCGCGTAATTCCCTGTATCCGGTATTCGTCTTCGAACGTCGACTCTGACGGGTGCGTCAACGGGTCGAGGGTGGCCCAGCTCACCGTCGTGACCGGATGGGACACGCCGTAGCGCTGCTTTTCGTAATGCTGAAGATGATCGCACGTTTCAGCGATCCACGCTTCGAAGGGCGTTCCGGCCGTGATGCTCAGAAACTCGCCTCGAAAATCCGTGGGCTTTCTCCCGCTCCGCTCGTTGAACGCCTTGACCGCGCAGCTTTCCCACTCTCTTCCGACGATGAAAGCCGCGAGCCAGGCCGACACGTCGTGCTCGTACGCTCCGTGCGCCTTGCCCCTCTGTTCCGGCAGCCGGGCGTTGCCGTAGACCGCGTCCACGGCGGACCGGAGCTCAGTGCGAAAAGATTCCTGGAATTTCTTGCCGCGAAAATCGCCCGCAGCGGGAAGCTCCGTCCATATTCCCTGAAAAAGATACAGCCGGTTTTTTCCGGAGGCATGAAAGCGGTGGAGCGCGCGGTAAAACTCGGGCGGGTGGACCGTATAGACCCTGACCGCGTTCACGCCGAGTTCGGCCATCTGTTCGAACCATTTCAGGTACGTGCCTTCTTTCACGGCAAACTCGCCGGGGAAATAACCCGGAAGTCCGACCCCAAGGTTGATGCCTTTGATGAAAAATTTTTTCCACCCGTCGCTGTATATTTCGAGGCTGTCCTCTCCGGCGCGGAACAGGGACGCGGGGGCCGGAGAAGGCGAATTTGTCCGCACGCTCTCCATTTCAGCGAGCAAGCGCCTTGCCTCGCCGTTCGCGGGGTCGTGCTCCAGGGCCTTTGCAAAGGCCCACCGAGCCGTGGGGAAGTCGCCGAGATGATAATGGGCCAGGCCGAAGCCGAGAAACGCCCGGCCCTCTTTTTTCCGGTCCAACGCGCTCCTGAAAATGTTGACGGCCTCCTGGTAATCGCGGTTCGCGAGCGCCGAAAAACCGAGTTCCACCTCGTTCATGCCATACCGGCCTTTCCTTCCTTCTCGCCCTTTTTCTTGACGTATTCCCATGCCAGGTTGCCGGCCAGGTACCGCAGGAAGGCCTGGAACCGCCAGAAG
>JBGPHF010000147.1:0-5344 GCA_041484215.1 Nitrospirota bacterium | reverse complement strand
TCCGATGATGGTCACCGCTTCACGCACACTCACCCGCACCTTTCCGCTCACGGGCGTACCATCAAGATCAACGAGGTCCAGAACGAATGCCGTCCGGTCCGGGTCCCGGTCGAGCGGCGATACGATGGTGCCGGTCATGGAATGGGCAGTTTTATCGTCAGAAAAAACGCGCGTGTAATGATTCGCCGGCAACCAGGCCGCCGAGTAAAGGTAGGCCGCCATGCCGATAAGGGAAGGAACGACGATGAGGAAAAGGCGGCGAAGAGTTATTTTCTCAAACCAGGTCAAGACAACAAGGATGAAAACAACGACAACGGCGAGAAAGCTAACGGAATAGGGCAGATAGAGAAACCCGCGTCCGAGCAGGAGACCGACAGTGTACGCGAGCGTGAGAGATATGATCGGTTTCTGCATAGAGGTTGCGGCTCGTATCATCGTTTGTGCATCATGTGTCCTTTATCCCGGATCAAAGGATTACCCCAGTTTCTCCTTGATGAGCCCCGCAAGGTCCTCCGCCAGCGCTTTGATCACCTGCTGGTTTTCCCCTTCGAGCATGACGCGCACCTTAGGTTCGGTGCCCGAGTAGCGGACGAGCAGGCGGCCGGTGCCGTCGAGCTTTTTCTCGACCTCCGCCATCCGTTTCGCGATTTCGGGAATAGATGCGAGGTCTTTCCGCTCTTTCACTCGCACGTTCACGAGCGTCTGGGGGTAGGTCTTCATGCATTGGGCGAGCTCGGACAGGGGCTTTCCGGTCTGTTTCATGATCGAGAGGATTTGGAGAGCGGAGATAAGCCCGTCGCCGGTCGTATTGTTGTCGAGGAAGATGATATGGCCCGACTGCTCGCCGCCGAGATTATAGCCGCCTGACAGCATTTTTTCCATCACAGAGCGGTCGCCGACGGCGGCTCGGACGAGCTTGCCTCCCGCCTTTTGCATTGCCAATTCCAGACCGAGGTTGCTCATGACCGTGGCGACCAGCGTGTTTTGCCTGAGCCTTCCTTCTTTCATCATCTGAATAGCACAAACGGCCATGACCGCGTCTCCGTCGACAACGCTTCCTTTTTCATCGCAGAGAATCACCCGATCCGCATCACCGTCAAAAGCGATTCCGATCCCGGCGCGGTTCGCCACCACGGCGCGGGAAATCACCTCGGGGTGCATCGATCCGCAGCCCTGGTTGATATTCATGCCGCTCGGCTGGTCGTAAAGCGAGATCACGTCAGCCCCCAGCTCGGTCATGACGCGCGGCCCGATTTTGTACGCCGCGCCGTTGGCGGAATCCACTACCATGCGGAAGCCCGTGAGATCCATGCCTCGGGGCACCGAGGATTTTACGAACTCGTTATAGCGGCCGATAGCGTCGTCGATGCGAAAAGCTTTGCCGATTTCAGCGGCGGTCGGACGAACGGAATCGATAGCCCCGGAAAAAATCAGGTCTTCGATCTTTTTCTCGGTCTCGTCGGGAAGCTTGAAGCCGTCTCTCCCGAAGAACTTGATACCGTTATCCTCATAGGGATTGTGCGAAGCGGAAATCACGACTCCCGCATCGGCCCTGAGGCTCCTTGTCAGAAAAGCGATCCCCGGCGTGGGCACCGGCCCCACGAGCAGAACATCCACTCCCATGGAACACAGCCCCGCGGTGAGGGCGCTCTCGATCATATACCCCGAGAGGCGCGTGTCCTTGCCGATCACGATCCGGTGACGGCGCGTGGAGTCGCGGAAAACATGCGCCGCGGCCCTCCCGATCTTGAGGGCCATCTCGGACGTCATCGGGTCCTGGTTCGCCACCCCGCGCACGCCGTCGGTCCCGAAGAGTTTTTTCATTTTCTCGCCCTCTCTATGACGATTCGCGTGATGATGTTTTTGTCCAGGACTTTTACCGGCTTTCCCTGGTAATCGATCTTGGGCTCGATGGTGACGCTTTCCTTCGCCCCCTGAATATCAAGAGGCATGGTCTCCAGTTTGTCGAACGTTTTGACAACGCTTGCGGGCCCTTCAACGCTGATCTTCGCCGGAGTGACCTTGACCGATGCCACGTGAAAACCGGCAGCGGGCGCTCCGTGCAGGACCGGCCTGAGCCGAAACGTCCTCCGGAGGACCGGTTCGAGCTTCACCTTGACCTCGGTCGGCGACAGATGGGTCACCATGACCCCTTCCGGCCGCCTGATATCATCGGGCGAGAGGCGCACGACATTCTCTCCCGCCTTGGCCATCGACAGATCGATGATGCCGGACACGCGTTTGCCGAGCGCGCTGTCCCGAAGCAGCGGTTCCTGGCCCTGGACGCGCACTTCGATCGTGCTCGTCACGTCGCCGACGACCGTCATGCCCGCGGGGATGTTTCTCAGCTCAAGCGGCGTCGTGAACGTCATCTCCGTCTTTCCCGTCGCAGTAACGTACAGCCAGAGCGTGACCGCGAGCCCGAGCGAAAGAAGTTTGATGCCCCCATTTTGGAACACGCGCATGCGAAAATCCATGGTTACCGTTTCCTTGTCCTTTTCTTGACGAAAATGTCCGACAACGTTTTTCGGAGCGCCGGGGTCTCGGTGTTATGCTCGATCAGCCCCTGCGATACGACCGAGATCTCGCCGGATTCCTCCGATACGACAACCACGACTGCGTCGGATTCCTCGGTCAGGCCGACGGCGGCGCGGTGGCGCGTTCCAAGCGCCTTCGACAGGTTCGACGAGAGGGTGAGCGGCAGAAAACAGCCGGCCGCGACGATACGCCCGCCCCTGATGATCGCCGCGCCGTCGTGGATCGGCGAATACGGGAGAAAAATACTGACCAGGAGCTCTTTGGTGACCTTCGCGTCGAGTTCGGTCCCCATCTCAACGATGGTCGAAAGGTCCGTGTCCCGTTCGAGCACGATCAGGGCGCCGATGCGCTTGTTCGCCATGGAGACCGCGGCTTTGACCGTTTCCTCGATGAACTTGGAGCCCTCGACGGAAGAGAGGGACCGGAAAAGGTGGCGCTCGCCTACTTGCGCCAGCGCGCGCCTGATCTCGGGCTGGAAGAGGATCACGATCGCCAGCACGATCTGGGACCAGAAACTGTGGATGAGCCAATCGAGGGTGTAGAACTCGAGCGTCCGCGAAGTGATGAGGGCGAGCACGATCAGCCCGATGCCGATAAGCATCTGGAAGGCCCGCGTTCCCTTGATGATGAGCAGCAGCCGGTAGAAAAGGTAGTAGACGAGCAGGATGTCTACGGTATCATGGAACCACCGGTAGTGCGCAAGGGCCTCGCGTATGTCGGTAAAGTTATTCATCTAATTCATAAACCCCAACCGGACAAGCCGGAACCAAAAATCAACAAAAGAAAACGTAAATCTTTGACACTGATAACGGCTGATGAGGACCTATGAAAAAGCATGATTCTTCATAATTTTATTTAGAGTTTAGATATTCGAATTTAGAATTTGCCTTTTACTATCGCATCGGTCATGCGCGCCGCCTGCGCCATGGCCGCCACGTCGTGAACCCGCACGATGCAGGCCCCACGTTCGATCCCGAGCGCCACCGTCGCGGCCGTGCCGAAGGCCCGCTCCGCCGGCACGGGAATATCGAGGACCGTGCCGATGAACTTTTTTCGAGACGTGCCGAGGACAAGGGGCCTGCCGAGGCCTCGAAACTCATCGAGCCGACGCAGGATCTCGAGGTTATGCTCGAGCGTCTTCCCAAAACCGATCCCGGGATCGATCAGGATCTTTTCCCGGTTTACACCCGCCTTCAGGGCAATCTCTATCCCCTCGTCCAGATAGGACAGGACTTCCTCCACGACATCCGCATACACCGGGTTTTGCTGCATATCGCGCGGAGTGCCCTTGGTATGCATGATGATCACCGCCGCGCCGTAAGAGGCTGCGATCTTCGCCATGTCCGGAGAAAACCGGAGTCCGCTGATATCGTTCACGATCGACGCGCCGGCTTCGAGCGCCTTTTTTGCCACTGTCGCCTTGTAGGTGTCGACCGAGATCGGGATGGCCAGTTCGGACGAAAGACGCTCGATGATCGGAATGATCCGACGAAGCTCCTCGGCCTCGGACAGGGGCTCCGAACCGGGCCTCGTGGATTCCCCTCCGACGTCGATGATGTCCGCTCCCGATGCGGCCATTTCAAGGGCGTGGGCCAGGGCTTTCCCGGCGTCGGCAAATTGCCCGCCGTCCGAAAACGAATCCGGCGTCACGTTCAAGATGCCCATGACGTGCGTGCGGCTGCCGAGCTCGAGGACTTTTCCCCTGCAGTCAATCTTATAATCCGAGCGCAGGTAGTTGTCAAGCAAAGAGTCTATTCTTTTTAAAAGAGCCGCGGGAAGGTCGTCGTTCGTCTTGGCGGAGGACACAAGGCTCTTCAACTGATGAGGGGCGCCGGTCAGGACGAGATTGACCAGCGAACTTCCGGTGGGCTGTTCAGAAACAAAGAACGGGGCGGGCCTCAGGCCCGCCCCGCCAACGAGTTCTCGAAGAACGCCCACCTGCCCCGGGGTCAAGCCGCTCAGGGTCATCGTAATTGCCCCGCGGCCGCTGATCCGGAGGACAGGCCCCATGCCGCCTCCTATGCCGCCGCGGTCTGGCCGTTGTTGACGATCGCGTCGATATCAGCGGCGTCGAGCGTCTCTTTTTCCAGCAAGGCCTTCGCAAGGCCGTGCAGCGCGTCCGCCCGGTCCTGGATCAGGGTCTTGGCGCGGTGGTAGTTGTCCATGACGATGCGTTTGACTTCGTTGTCGATCTCGACGGCCGTATGCTCGCTGTAGTCGCGGTGCTGCGAAATCTCGCGGCCCAGAAATATCGCCTCTTCCTTTTTGCCGTAGGACAGGGGGCCCATGGCATCGCTCATGCCCCACTCGCAGACCATCTTCCGGGCGAGCGTCGTCGCACGTTCGAGGTCGTTGCCCGCACCGGTCGTCATGTGCTGAAGCGCGATCTCTTCCGCGGCCCTGCCGCCGAGCAGGATAGCGATGTTGTTCATCAAGTGCTCGCGGTCGTAGGAATACCGGTCGGCCGTCGGAAGCTGGAGCGTAACGCCCAGGGCCATGCCGCGCGGGATGATAGAGACCTTGTGCACCGGGTCGGTGCCCGGGATCAGCCGGGCGACCAGGGTGTGGCCCCCCTCGTGGTAGGCCGTGTTCTTCTTTTCCTCGTCGCTGATGAGCATGCTTTTGCGCTCAAGGCCCATCAATATCTTGTCCTTGGCGCGTTCGAAGTCGTCGGTTTCAACCTGAGTTTTTCCCATTCTGCCCGCCAAAAGCGCCGCTTCGTTCACGAGGTTCGCGAGCTCCGCGCCGGAGAGGCCGGGGGTGCCGCGCGCGATGGATTCGATGTCCACGTGCGGCGCAAGTTTGA
>JBGPHF010000146.1:0-5348 GCA_041484215.1 Nitrospirota bacterium | reverse complement strand
CTTCTTGCCCTCAAGAGCGTTCAGCACCCGGTCCCTGTCTTCTTCGTGGACGGCGTCGAGGAAGGACCGGGGGCTCTCGTACAGGCTCTCCAGGGAGCGCCCCCACACGCGCTCGTACTCCGGGCTTATGTACACCGTTTTTGTCGTTTCGATATCGGCGATCCAGAAGACTTCTTTGATGGTTTCCGCGATCAGCCTGAAGCGCTGCTCGCTTTGCCGGAGCGCGTGCTCGGCTTGCCCGCGCGCCACGACCATGGCGTTAAAGGCCGCCGCGAGGTTCCCGACTTCGTCATCGGTTTCAACCGCTATCGGCTCGACGTGCTGTCCCTTTTCAAGGGCCTTCACGCCATGGGTCAGGTTTATGAGCGGGCGGGTGACTTTCTTTATTGTAAGGAAAATTATGGCAATGCTTGAAAGGATGAAGACCAGCATAATGACCGCGTTTCGCCAAAGTAAGGAAACTATTTCTTTATGATAGGAATCCTTGCTCAATACGATCCTGACGTAGCCGATCGTCTTTTCCGACGCGCCCTCGTCCGTTCGGCCGAAATAAAGCGACTCGTCTGCCGCCGGAGCGGACCTGATCGTTACGGGCCTCAGGAACTCAAAGTTGCGGTCTGTTTCCACGACGCTCACGTCCAGGGCCGTTCCCAGAGCATGCACGTCATGCTCGCGAATCGATAACGCGTCCGTCCCCACGTGCGTCTTAACGCTTGAATACAGTAATTTCAAGGCTGCATTGTAGATCGACACGGAAACGACGTTTTTCAGACCTCTGGCGCCTTCGGCGGCGCTCTCCAGCATTTTCCGGTTTTCCGCGAACACCCCCGTCATTGCGCCGCGGGCCAGGAGCCGGGAAAGCATCTCCCCCTGTTCCCTCAAACCTTGCTTTGCTTCTTTGCTTTCATGCAGCACGGCAAACAGCGTGAACGCCGACAGCACGGCGACAATGACGACGATGAACGCGAAGATCATTTTCAGTGAGAGGCTTTCCCTGAAGGCCGTCAACAATCGTTTACTCAATTTTTGTCACCTTCGTGGTTATTCCGTCGCCGAGCTTGAGGCCCATCTTGTTCGCCACTTTCACGTTTATCGTAAGGTCGGACGGCCGCGCATATTCCCGGACCGCGTCTTTCCCGCGCGTAGAGAGCCGAGTGGCGATATGGCCCGCCTGGACGCCCATGGCATAGGGGGCCGTGTCCAGGGCAGCTACGGCCCCCATTTCCACGTATTTTCGGGAAAAGCTAAACACCGGCACGTTGCTCTGAAACGAAAACCGGAGAAGGGCATCGACCGTCTCCGCGGAGACCACGCCCGGGTCGGGCAGCATCCAGAAGATGTCTATCTTGCCGCTCATTCTTTCCAGAAGGACCGGGTACTGAGAGGGATCGCGGACCTCCCTGGCGAGCAATTCGAAACCCGCGGCAGCCGCGGCCTTCGCTGCTTCTTCAACGTACGCCGCCGTGTTTCTCGGATCGTACAAGAGTCCGATCCTTCTCGCCTGAGGAAATACTTCCCGCATGCTTGTCATATAGGTTTCGGGAGCGAGGTCCATGCTCACGCCCGAGATGTTCGGGGACAGGGCAAGGCCGGTCTCCGACGGCATCACCATGGTGTAAATCAACGGCAGGTCTCGGATCGTTTTGATCTTTTTGAATACGCCCGTTCCGATGGCCACAACCGCATCGGGCGCTTGTCGAAGGACGTCCTTGGCCCCTTCGCCGTTCTCCAGGTTCAATTCCCGCGCCTCGCAGGCGCAGCCGTCCCTGAAGCCCCGGAGGACCTCCTGGTACGGTTTCAAGGCGGCGCTTTTGACGACGATTACGTCGAAGGCGGCGGCGGGACGGGGGGAAAAGGTGATAAGTGCGGAGAGCGCACCAAGAGTGAAAAGAAAAACCGCTCTGTGCGCCTGACTATTTGGCCGGATGGGGTACATGAATGGCAAGTGCGCTCCGATGCCTGTTGTGCTACAAATCGTATTTGATGTCCTGGGCGACAAATTGAGCAAGGGTTTTGTCGAGATACTCCTTGCGGCAATTGACCCCGTTCATAGTGCCGCCCTGCAGCAGCTTCATATATCTGCACCCGCCGAAACAGACGGGAAGGTAAGCGCACGCGAGACATTTTTCGTTCTTCCAATTTCCGAGCCGGTGGGTCTTGTGATAGTCGAGGGTCCCCGACTTTACAGAGCCTATGCGGAATTTTTTTCTGCCGACAAGGCCCGGGCACTTATACAAAGTTCCGTCGTAATTCACCACGAGCATGTCCCGCTGCTCCACGGCGCAGACGGCAGGCTCTATTTTCTGCGTAAGGAAACCGCGACTCAGTATCTCTTCGCGGAGAAAGACGCTCGCGTTGCGAAGCCATGGTTCGTTCACGGATTTGCAGCCGTCATGAAAGTCAGGCGTTGCGAATTTTTTGTTTTCCTGAAACACGGGATCGAATTCAACAGAGGATATTTTACCGGGACCGAGACCGTTCTTGAGCAGGTAATCCAGCAGCCGGGGAAATTCGCGGTGACGGTCCCGGGTATAATTGCCGCCGATGTGCACGTCGATCAGAGAGTGCACGTTCTTTACGTTTCTCACGATCGCGTCGAATGAGCCCCTGCCGGATTTGAACGGCCGGAACGCATCATGTACTTTTTTCGGGCCATCGAGAGTGATGCTCGCGGACAGTAGTCCGAGCGGTTTTAATTTTTTGACTATTTGAGGCGTAAGCAGGGTGCCGTTCGTAATCAAGGTAAAGCCGAATGCAACACCCTGCTCTTCGGCTAGGGATCGAATATCTTTTGAAATACGGACGATCGTATCGATGCTCAAAAGCGGTTCGCCGCCGTAAAAGATGAGTTTGACTCCGTCTTTGTTCTTAAGAGCGTCGGACTTTATAAAGGCAACAAAATCATCCGCTGTGTCCTCGGACATATAATGTTTGCCTTTTCTTTTACCCTCGTAGCAATACGTACACCCGAGGTTGCAGTCGAGGTTCAGGACCACGATGGCAGTGAACATCCTATTCTCCGCGTTGAGCTCATCAATGTACCCGAGCAATTCACGCGTTTCCGCCTCGCGACTCTTCACGAGGAAGCCGAGGTCCGTAAGCGTTTTTTTTTCTTTTTTGGACAGATTGTCTTTTTCGATGTCCTGAAGGACTTCCCGCGCCACGTCCGCCGCAGCCGTTGTCAGCGTTGAAAAGAGCCTGACCTTCTTAGGGTCTTCCGGGAGGTGATATATTTTACAATATCGGGAAAGGGGCATGGATTTCTCAATAAATGGCCTATCAAAAAACTTGAGGGAGGGCACTTCGCCCTCCCTCGATCAGAGTCAGCTAATGCGGTTTTATAAGGGTTGATAAGCAGCAGGTATTCGATGGCGATATAAAAGCCATCTTTGTTGCCTTTTTTTTAGTTGCCTTTTTCTTTGTTGCTTTCTTCTTTGCTACCTTCTTCTTTGTTGCCTTCTTTTTAGTCCCCTTTTTCTTAACTGCAATACGTTTTGCCATTGCCTTCACCTCCTTTTTTGGAATGACGTCTTTCACTTAAAAGTTGTACCGTATCCCGCCCTCCAGCCACCGCTTCGGGTTCTTGTAGGAATCCAAAAGATATTGAGAGCCATTGAACAGATTCCGCACATCGACAAAAGCTTCGAGCGAAGCATCCTTACGTTGTAATATTTTCTTCGTCATATGCAGATCGAAAACAAAGGAGCCGTAGCTCCCGTGATAGGCGGGGTCCATGTTCCAGTCGATATAGCGGCCGATGAGCAGAGCGCTGAAAGACTGTTGATCGTCGTAGTGAAGCCCGAGGTCGTAGATACGCGTCGGCTGGAACCGCAGTCTCGTATTTGTGTCGAGGTCTCGTGCGTCGACATACTCCGCACCTGCGGTCAGGAAGGTGTTGTAGAAGGATGCTGTCTTTACTTCGAAATCGAGGCCTCTTCGCCTCTGCCTGTTTTTATTTACAAACATCAACCTGGAAGGATCAACAGAAGAAGTGTCGGTATTGAATAAATCCCGGATTTCATTCCAGAACGCCGAAACCTTCGTCCAGAAGTATTTCAATGCCGCTGTCTCCACCCCGGCCTGATACGAATAGACCTTCTCCATCTTGAGCTCGGGGTTCGGAGAATAAAAGAGAGTATCCGCGTAGGTAAACCCAAGGGGCGGGATCGTGAATCCCTTTGCCGCGTAGAGCCTCATTATGGTGCTGTTTGCGAAGCTGTAGGCAAGCCCCAGGCTCGGGCTGGCAATTGCGCCGTTTGAGTTCGTGTTATCGTACCGCACGCCGGGGGTAATGGAGAGTCTGTTCAGCGATACCGTATCGTTCGCGTACACGGCCCATTTCCTATGCTCCCGCTCTCCTCCGGTAACATTCAGCGAATCTAATGTTTTAGCGTCTGCGTCAGTGCCAAAAACGACGATTTGTGATTCACCTTTCCAGGCAAGCTTGGCGCTCAATCCGTAATCTTTGTCGGTAAATTTATCGCTCTCTATGAATACGCCGGAAAAATTGTCTTGAAATGCCTGCCGGAGCGTCCTTATCGACACATTCAGGTCCAGCTTTTGATTCAGACTGGAATTCAGGGCAACCGTGGCATGCTGGATAGTCGTGATATCATCTTCTGATAAATCGTTCAATTGGGAGAACGTCTGATAGCCGTTTCCCCTTCGGCTTTTTTCATAGCCCAGGGCAAAGAGCACATTCGTTTTGTCGGTCAAATCATAATTCAGCTTCGTATAGACATTGTCTCCCGAGACATGAAACTGCGGCATCAAACCGTCCGTTTGCAGCCTTCCCGCGGCCAGATAATAACCAAACCGGTCCTGCTTGCCCCGGGCCTCGGCGCGGAAGTCTTCCGTGCTCCTCGTGCCATAGGAAGCGGAGAGCATCCCGCCTTGATTGGCATTCCTGCCGGCCTTGGTGATGATGTTCACCACCCCCCCAAGGGCCGAACCCCAGGCTGAAGAAGCCGGGCCTTTGATGATCTCTATTTTCTCGATGTTCTGCACCGGGATCAGACCCACATCGACGTTGTTGTCGCTGAGATTGTTTAAAACGACCCCGTCGATGATCACGGTCACATTAGAAGCATCTGAACTTTGAATATAAGCGTTTGCCCCGATGCCGGGGTCTCCGAGCATGAGCACCTGGACCCCGGTTACCGTGTTCAGCACCTCGGCCAAGGTATGCGCGTTCATGAGCTCGATGTCCGAGGCAGTGACGACCGTGACGTTCTCGGCCGTCTTGGAAATGGGTTTCGGGCTCCTGGTCGGGGCTTCCACCACAAGTTCTTCCTCTTTGAAATACATCAGGAGAAAATTCTTTTCTTCGGAAGATTGCGCGAAAGCCG